>NZ_JBSGVS010000027.1:0-110151 GCF_053608565.1 Streptomyces sp. NPDC055025 | reverse complement strand
GCCGTGGATCGCAAGGCGGAGGAGGGAGCCCACGCGGAGCGTAGGCGACCGACGACAACGCGGCGAGGCGCGGTGCCAGGGCACGCGAGCCCAGCCAGATCCGAACGAGAGGCCCAAGGTCGACCACTTCACGGCGACCACCTCCTTCCTCGTCCATGGCGGCTCCCCCTCGTGTGGTGCTGCCCCTCGTATGACGCCGTCCCCGCCGCCGGGGTTGCCCGCGCGGAGGCCGGTCCTCCGTCATCCCTCGCGTTCCAGACGGCGTTTGAGAACCACCGGCAGGACCAGCCAGCAGCACGCGAACCACACCAGGACGACGGCCGCGACGGCCCAGGCGTAGCCGGATCCCAGTGCGACCCGGAGCAGCAGGAGCACCGCGCAGGCGATGGCGGCGAAGAGCAGGGCGATACCGGTCCCGAGCAGCCGCCCTGTCGTACGGACGAGCTGGGGCTTGCGTCTGTGCCCGGCCAGCATGCGGTGTACGGAGACCGGGGCGATCAGCGCTCCGGTGGCCAGCGCCCCGAACACCACGGTGACCACATAGAGGTTCTTGTCGAACCAGCCCAGCCGCGCGAAACGCGGTGTGAAGGCGACGCTGAGCAGAAAGCCGAACAGGATCTGCGCTCCCGTCTGCGCCACCCGCACTTCCTGGAGCATCTCGCCCCACTGGCGGTCCGCCCGCCGCTCCGGGCTCTCGTGCCGTGCGAAGCCGTGCGTCCGGTCCTCCTGTGCGGCAGCGTCGCGCTCCGGCGGTCCGTGGTCGTCTGCCATGGCCCTCCTCGGGAATCCCACGACGGCATCGCCGACGGCGGGCCCGTCCTCGTCCCGTATCCGCATGTAAGCGCGTGGCCGCCGCTCGTACCACCCGGTGGGCGCACATGGCCGCGCAAGTGGCCGCAGCGCGCCGCCAAGACCGCCCCCGTGAGCTCAGCGGCGCCATCCGCAGCAGACGTATCCATGGAGATCCGATCAATGTGTTGCACAGGACGGCGGAATAGTTCTGCGCGGCTACTTGACGGCCCGAAACCTCCGATGTTCACTGCATGTTGCGAACATGTCACCTTGCTGCTTCCTGGAGCACCGTGCCGATCAGGTGTTTCCCGGGCCATAGCGAACCCGTACGCCCCCCTGCCATTCGGCACCCCCTCGCCACTCGTGGGAGTGACACACGATGAGACCCAACCGAATAGTCGCATTCGTCCTCGCTGTCGGCTGTCTGCTGAGCGGGCTCGCCGGCGGTTCGGCGTCCGCGTCGACCACCGACGCCGCGTTCAACAACGCGACCGGAGCGCTGAACGTCGACTACGCCAGCTATCTCTCCAAGCACGACATCGTCTACAACCGGCCCAACACCAACCCCGATTACGGACTGACCGTCGGCAACGGCCGTATCGGTGCCATGGCATGGCAGAACAACGGTCTGTCCATGCAGGTGTCCGGGGTCGACACCTCCCAGCAGACCGCGTTCGGCGGCGGACTGCTCAATCTGGCCACCACCCCGGCGATGGACAGTGGGTACTCCACCTACCAGCAGCGTCTCTCGCTGTACGACGGGACACTCACCACCAAGTACGACAACAACCGGACCGTCACCGTCATGGGTTCCCCGAACTCCGAGGTGATGGGCATCCATGTGGACGACACACGGAGCGGGGTGTCCAGCATCGCTCTGGAGCTGAGCCTGTGGGATGTGAGCCAGCTCGGGAACAGCGGTGATGTGCCCAATCTCGACACCTGGAAGACGGTGTCCACCTACGCCGACTCCACCGGCGCGGGGCTGAGCCGGGGCCAGGCCGATCCGCAGAACTTCGGTTACACCCTGGCCGCGACCGTGGAAGGCGCCGCGTACTCCGCGCAGGTCGTCGACGGCCGCAAGGTACGGCTGACGATCACACCGTCCAGCAGCTATACGATCTGGTTCACCGCGAGCAGCCGGGTCAACGCCCCCGGCAACAACTCGGTCACCCAGGCCAAGAACGCGCTGAACTCGGTGAAGGGCACGGGCTACACGACCACCCTGAACAACTACCGCAACTGGTGGCACGCGTTCTGGGAGAAGTCGTTCGTGCAGTACTCCAACGGGTCCCGTGAAGCGGACTACATGGAGAACGTCTACTACCTCAGCACGTACATGATCGCCGCCGGCGGCTACGCGAACTATCCGTTCCACTTCATCAACGGCACCTTCCGGGCCACCGGGGACGCGACGAAGTGGAGCAACTCGTACTGGTACTGGAACCAACGGGACGTCTACAACTCGTTCCTGGCCTCCAACCACGCCGATCTGTTCAGCGGGTTCAACAAGCTGTACAGCCGCAACTTCGACGCCCTCAAGGCGTACACCCGGACCAGATACAACGTGGACGGGATCTGGGTACCGGAGACCATGGGCTGGGACGGCAACGCCCGGGGCACGGTCAACAGCGACTACACCAAGAACATCTGGTCGACCGGCGCCGAAGCCGCGTACAACATGTATCTCCAGGCCAAGTACACCAACGACACCAACTATCTGCGGAACACGGCCTATCCGTTCATGCGTGAGGTCGCCAAGTTCTACGCGGCGAAGCTCTCGTACGACAGCGGCACCGGCAAGTACTACGTGGCCACGTCGAATTCGCACGAGACCTACTGGAACGTGCCCAACGCCATCACCGACCTGGCCGCCGTACGCACCCTGTTCCCGCTGGCCATCCAGACCGGCGCCGATCTGGGCCTGGACGCCGATCTGCGTCCGCAGTGGCAGCGGATCGTGGACAACCTGATCGCGTATCCGTCGGACGCGAACGTGTATCTGCCGCACACTCCCCCGATCGCGCAGACACGCAACAACGAGAACGTGGCCGCCGAGCTGATCTGGCCGTACGACCTCACCGGGATCGGCTACCCCGACCAGCAGAAGGCCATCAACACCTGGAACGCCCGGCCGTTCCCGTACGGCAACGTATGGGCGAACGACGCGGTCCAGGCCGCCAGGCTCGGTCTCGGGGACCAGACGTTCCAGGGCATGAAGACCATGCTGCGCCAGTACCAGAACTATCCCAACGGTCTGACGGCCAACACCAACGGTGTCTTCGAGTATCTCGGGGTGCATCTGACGGCGACGAACGAGTCGCTGCTCCAGTCGTACAACGACAAGATCCGGGTCTTCCCCGCCGTGCCCTCGGACTCCTCGTTCGTCGGCAAGTTCAGTCTGCTGGCCAAGGGCGGCTTCCTCGTCAGCTCGGAGCGCGAGGCGGGCGAGATCAAGTACGTGGGGCTGAAGAGCCAGTACGGCAACAGCACCCGGATCGTGAACCCGTGGGGTACGCAGCAGGTCCGCGTCCGCCGGGTCTCCGACAACGCGACCGTACTGACCACGAGCGCCGCCGAGTTCGCGCTCAGCACCTCGGCCAACACCGTGTACGTCGTCGAGCGCACGGCCAAGCCGCTCAGCTCGTACACCTCCACCCGGCTCACCGGGACGGCCAACCAGGACGCGAAGTCCCTGGCGAACACCAACTCCACGCTCGGCCTCGGCTCGACCGCGAACCCGATGGTCAACAACACGGCGGTGACCTACGACAGCAACTGGTACCTGACGACCAACCGCGGCTACGGCGACTACAACGACGACACCCACCACAGCAACACGGTGGGGGCGACGGCGCAGTACACCTTCACCGGCACCGGGATCCAGTACCTCTCCGAACGCAACGGTGACATGGGCACGGTGGACGTCTATCTGGACAACGCCTTCCAGGCGACGGTCGATCTGAGAATCACCGGCGCCCGGCAGGCCCAGCAGACCGTCTGGCAGAAATCCGGGCTCTCCCGGGGCTCGCACACCATCAGGATCGTCAACAGGAGCACAGCGGTCGGCATGATCGACGCCTTCCGCATCACTCCGTAACCGCGGAGACCCGGGCGGGGACGCGTCGTCGTGAGGTGACGCGTCCTCCCCGGTGGAGGGGCGGTGGCCAGGGCGGCGGCCACCGCCCCTTCTCGCTGCCCCTCACCGCCCGGCGGGCGCGTCCTCGTCACTCTCCCGGGCAGCCGCCGCCATGTCCCTGGCGCGCTTCCCGATGACCAGCGCCGCCCCCGCGGCGCTGGCCGCGAAGGCGACGGGGACCATCCACCGCTGGTCGAACCGGTGACAGGTGACATGGTCCAGCGAGTAGCGGCCGGCGCCCATGAGACCGACGGAGGCCGCGGTCCAGCCGAGAAGGCCCGGAAACTCGAATCCGCCGGACTGGCCGAAGAAGCCGTTGGGAAAGTGCACCGCCGACGCGCCCGCCATACCGGCGGCCGCCGCCGCCCCGGCCGCCGGGGTGGCCAGCCCCAGGGCCAGCAGCAGACCGCCTCCGGCCTCGGCGAGTCCGGAGGCGATCGCGCTCGGCCTGCCGGGCTTGTAGCCCATGGCCTCCATCCCCTGCGCGGTCCCGCCGATCCCCGCGCCGCCGAACCAGCCGAAGAGCTTCTGGCCGCCGTGCGCGGCGAGCACGGCTCCGACGCCGAGCCGCAGGGTGAGCAGTCCGAGGTCGCGTCGGTTCACACAGGTCATGGCGGGCTCCGGGGTGTGGGGGCGTCAGGCGTGCCGGGGAGTACGGACGTACGACTCCACTCTCGGCGGAGGGGCACGCGAGGGGGCAGCGTTGCTGGGCCGTACGGGTCGCCCCGACGCACCCGTCCCCCTTATGTCACCTTGACGATAATCAGGGGATCTCGATATCGTCCCCATGACGAAAAGGGACGAGGGAAAGAGAAAGAGGGGGACCCTTCCATGGCCGACATCACCCGCCGTCTCGGCCGGCGCCATCTCCGCTCCGCGCCGACCGCCCATGTCCGCCACCACCGGCGCGGCCGGCTCGTGCACGACGGGCCAGGACTGAGTTTCTGGTTCCGGGCGCTGACCGCCGCGCTCTCCGAAGTCCCCGTCGACGACCGCGAGCTGGCGATGGCCTTCCACGCGCGTACGGCCGACTTCCAGGACGTCACCGTGCAGTCCACCGTGACCTACCGGATCAGCGATCCGGCCGTCGCCGCCGCCCGTATCGACTTCTCCATCGACCCGGACAGCGGGATCTGGCGGGGCGCGCCGCTGGAGCAGATCGCCACCCTGCTCACCGAGACCGCCCAGCAGCACGCGCTCGACGTGCTGGCCCGTACGGTCCTCTCGGCGGCCCTGGCGGACGGGGTCGCGGCGGTGCGCGAGCGGATCTCCGAGGGGCTCGGCGCGGAACCGCGGCTGCCCGCCACCGGGATCGAGGTGGTGGCGGTACGGGTCGTCGCCGTCCGCCCCGAGCCCGAGGTGGAGCGCGCGCTGCGCACCCCCGCCAGGGAGCAGATCCAGCAGGAGGCGGACCGGGCCACCTATGAGCGCAGAGCCGTGGCCGTCGAGCGCGAGCGGACCATCGCCGAGAACGAACTCGCGAGCCGGATCGAACTGGCCCGCAGGGAGGAGCGGTTGGTCGAGCAGCACGGCACCAACGCCCGTCGTGAGGCCGAGGAGAGCGCCGCCGCGGACGCGGTACGGGCGGAGGCGGAGGCGCTGCGCACCGTACGGCTGGCCAGGGCCAAGGCCGAGGCCGAGCGGGAGACCGGCGAGGCACGGGCCGCCGCCCAGTCCGCCTGGCTGCGGGTGCACGCCGAGGTGGACGCCGCCACCCTGCACGCCCTGGCCGCCACACGGCTCGCGGAGAATCTGCCGCGTGTCGAGAGCGTCACCCTCTCCCCCGATGTGCTCACCGGTCTGCTGGCCAGGCTGGGCCGGCCGAGCGGGGACGGGGCGTGAGCCTCGCGCCCCGCGCGGTGCTGGTCCACCGCACCAGTGAGTACGAGGAGCTGCTCGCCCGGCACGGCACCCATGGCCAGGCCGCCTTCTTCCTCTCCTCGCGCGGCCGGTCCGTCGAGGAGGTGGCGGAGCGGCACCGCCGGGCGCGCCGGGCGCTGGCCGAGGTGGCGGCGGCGGTACCGCCGCGCTGGCGGCAGGCCCGGGTGGAGCGCGCGGATCTGGACCGGTTTCTCTTCGCGCCCGAGGATGTGGTGGTCGTG
Source organism: Streptomyces sp. NPDC055025 (assembly GCF_053608565.1). Classification (NCBI taxonomy): domain Bacteria; kingdom Bacillati; phylum Actinomycetota; class Actinomycetes; order Kitasatosporales; family Streptomycetaceae; genus Streptomyces; species Streptomyces sp. NPDC055025. Next base: position 104,118 of record NZ_JBSGVS010000027.1, on the reverse strand, counting down.
GTGGGGCAGGACGGTCTGGTCGCCAACGCCGCCAAGTATCTGTCGGGCCAGCCGGTGGTGGGGATCGACACGGACCCGGGACGCAATCCCGGTGTGCTGGTGCGCCATCGGGCCGCCGACGCGCCCGCGCTGCTGCGGGCGGCCACCGCCGGCGGGGGCTCCGTCGACGAGCTGACCATGGCGGAGGCCGTCACCGACGACGCGCAGCGCCTGCTCGCGCTCAACGAGATCTACCTCGGGCGGCCGGACCACCGGACGGCCCGCTACCAGCTCGGTCCCGACGAGGAGAACGCCCCGGCCGAGTCCCAGGCGTCGTCCGGGGTTCTGGTCGGCACCGGCACGGGCGCCACCGGCTGGCTGGGCTCGCTGCGGCGCGAGCGCGGCGGCGGGCCCCCGCTCCCGGGGCCCGCCGAACCCCGGCTGATCTGGTACGTACGGGAGGCCTGGCCCTCCCCGGTCACCGGCACCTCGCTGGTGGAAGGGGTGCTGACCGCCACGGAACGGCTCCGGATCACCGTCGAGGCCGACCGGCTGGTCGCCTTCGGGGACGGTATGGAGAGCGACGCCCTGGAGCTGACCTGGGGACAGACGGTCCGGGTGGGCAGATCCGCCACGTCGCTGCGGCTGCTCGGGTGAGTGCGCCCCTCGCCCCTCGGCCCCAGCCCCCGGCCCCCGGCCGCCTCGTCCCCCGGTCTCCCGGCCCCCTCGGTCCCCGTGCCTCGTCCCCGCGGGTGCGGCGCCAGGGGGTGAGCGGGAGCGTCAACCCCCCGGCGCGGCAAGGGCGTTACCTGGAACAGCGCAGGCTTCGCAGATCGATGGCGTCGGCCATGGCCTTCATCCCCGCGTCGTTCGGGTGCAGACGGTCCCCGCTGTCGTACGCGGGCAGGATCTTCGCCGGGGCCGCGGGGTCCTTGACCGCCGCGTCGAAGTCCACGACCGCGTCGAAGGCGCCGCTGCCCCGGATGAAGGCGTTGACCTCCTGGCGAATGGCCTCACCGCCCGCGTTCCACTCGTACCAACCCTCGTACGGCATGACGGTGGCTCCGGCCACACAGACCCCGGCGGCATGGCTGCGCTCGATGATCCGGCGGTATCCGTCGATCAGCTGGGCCGCCGTGGGCGGGGGCGTGGCCTTGATGTCGTTGACGCCTTCGAGCAGGATCACCGTACGCAGCCCGCGCTGTGACAGCACATCACGGTCCAGCCGCTTCAGCGCGCTCACCCCGGCGCCGTCCGAGAGGACCTTGTTGCCGGAGATCCCCTCGTTGGCGACGCCCTTGAGCGTGCTCCCGGCATCGTTTCGGAGCCGTCCCGCCAGGAAGTCGGGCCAGCGGCGATTGGCGTTCGCGGTCGAGATGGCGCCGTCGGTGATCGAGTCGCCGAGTGCCACGACGGCTCCCGTGCCGCTCGGGGCGTCGACCACGACCGCGTCCAGATAGAAGCGGAAACCCGTCTGCTGGGTGAAGGCGGCGGCGGACTCCTCGGCCGCGTGATTTCCGGCGGGTGCGATGTAGGAGGTCTGGAGCCCCATCCGGTGGCCGGTGGCCGTACCGGCCGCGTTCCGCACATACACGCTGACGGCGAGATCGGACTGCGGGGCCACGGTGCCCGGCAGCGGATCGCTGTAGACGGAACCGCCCGGCGCGACGGTGACGGAGGCGGCGCCGCCGAAGGACAGCGCGCGGTTGGTACCGGCGGCCACGGCGGCGCCGGACCCCCGTACCCCGGCGTAGGCGCGGCCGAAGGTCACCGGCTGCTCGCCGAAGGCGTTGGAGAGCCGGACGCGCAGACCGCTGCCGCCCGCGCTGGTACGCACGACGATCCGATGGGTCTGGTCGGGGACGGCGGCGTCCATCCGGTCGGCGCTGGCGCCCCAGGTGACCACCGGGGTGGTGGCGGCGGCACGGTCCGGGAGCCCCGAGGAGCCGAAGGACACGGCGGGGGCGCCGAGGACAGTGGCGAGCGCGAGGGCGATGACGGCGATCGCGCGGGAGGCGCGCAGGGGTAACACCGTTCTGTTCATTGCGGGTTGAACCCTCCGTAGAAACGGTCGTGCTCATGTCATAAAGAGACACGGACAGAAAGCGCTTCCGGTTCGGTGCGCGCACATGTGCGACCGCCGTCGGACCGCGCCACAATGGAAGAGCCGGAGCCGATACGGCGATGTCAGCCGGACGGAGGAGGTGCGCCGTGCCGGAAACCAGCGATCGCGAGACCGTACGGAAGCTGCTCGCCACCCATGGCCGTACGTACGCCGCTCAAGCGGGTATCCATCTGCGGAACACTCCCCAGCCGCTCTACCAACTGCTCGTCCTGGCCTGTCTGCTGAGCGCGCGCATCCGCAGCGACACCGCGGTCGCGAGTTCCCGCGCCCTCTCGGAGGCCGGTCTCCGCGACGCGCGCCGGATGGCGGACGCCACCTGGCAGGAGCGGGTGGACGCGCTGGGCCGGGGCGGCTACCGCCGCTACGACGAACGCACCGCGACCCAGCTCGGGGTGGGCGCCGAGCTGCTGCTCGACAAGTACCACGGCGATCTGCGCGGGCTGCGCGAGGCGGCGGGCGCGGACACCGGCGCGCTGCGGGCGCTGCTGCGGGAGATTCCCGGGCTCGGTCCCGTGGGGGCGGACATCTTCCTCCGCGAGGTCCAGGGGGTCTGGCCGGAGGTCGCCCCGTATCTGGACGAGAAGACCCTCCAGGGCGCGCGGCGGCGCGGACTGCCCGATGAGCCCGAGGCGTTGGCGCGGCTGGCCGATCACACCGATCCCGCCGTCTTCGCGGCGGCGATGGTACGGGCCGCTCTCGAAAGGACCGGGAAGCGGAACGAGAGCACCGGGAAGCGGAGCGCCCGCCATACATGAGGCGCCTCTCCGTGCAACTCCTCGCACGGCAAGGCGCCTTCACAGCGGATGACTCAGGTGGTCGGCGGCCGGTCGTCGTGGGGCCGGCGCGGCGGCTCGTTGGTGCCGAGCTGCTCGTTGATCTTCTTCTGGGCGGTGTCGACCTGCCCCTTGTATTTGTTCCCCGTCTTTCTGTCGAACGCGTCGCCCGCCTTCTCCACCCCCTGGCGGACCGTGCCCTCATGCCCCTTGATGAGGCCCTTCAGCTTGTCGAGCATCGACATGTTCGGCTCCTCGCTCAGAACGGTTCATGTCCACCTTCACCGCTGTCCGGCGATCCCGCATCCGCAGTGCCGCACGGACAGCGCCACCGCCCGGACCGGACATCAGCGGATGCGGGCGTAAGCGCGCTGCCGGGTGCAGGGATCGCTCACCACACCCGTGCCGTCGTCCCCGGGCAGCCCGGCGACCGCCTGGAGCGCGGCGCTGACCAGGGTGACCAGGAGATCGATGTCCGCCCCGGTGTCGAGCCGTACGGTGACCCAGCCGCAGCCGGCCCGCAGCCGAAGCGCGGTGGACCTCTTGAGCGCCGGACGAAGCTTGGCGATCATGGCGTTGGTGAGATGAACATCTGCTTCGTTCTCACCATGGAAATGAACTATTTCCTGTGTATCCGTGCGTACACACGGATCTGTGCCGCAATAGGCCCGGCCGCCGCTGAGACCTGGCCATGTCATCAGCCGTTCGCCGGCATGTCTGGCAGCGTTCATGCTCCCAGCGTGCCTTACCACGACCTCCGCGGACAGGGAAAACGAGAACAAATGTCCTCGTCTTTGCGGAGTTCCGCGCGCCCGACGAGCCTCGGGCGGACGGCTTTTGTTCGCCACGTGTTCAACGCTCCGTCCGCCGGCCCGTTCATCCCTCCATGATCTCCTCGGCAGGGCGACGGCAGACATTTCAGGACGAGAAAGGGCCGGCATGGCTGCGAACTCGGTCGATGAGCTGATGGATCTCCTGCACGCGTGCCGGGGCGTCTGGGACACCCCCGACCGCAGCGGCGGCCCCGTCGATCTCCATGACCACGCCCTCCAGACGGCCGCCCTGCTGCGCCGCAGGCACCCCGCCGACAAGGAGCTCCAGATCGCCGGTCTGGTCCACGACCTGGGCCATCTGCTGCTGCCCGGGGACGACGCGGGGCACGGGGACCGGGGCGCCGACGCCGTACGCCCGCTGCTCGGCGACCGGGTGGCGCGGCTCGTACGGCTCCATGTGCCCGCCAAGCGCTATCTGGCCGCGATGGAACCGTGGCACACGCTCTCGGAGCAGGGCGCGCGGACGCTGCGGCTCCAGGGCGGGGCGATGACCCGGGCGGAGGTGGAGGCCTTCGTCCAGGACCCGTTGGCCGAGGACGCGGTGCGGCTGCGCAGGGCCGACGACGAGGGCAGGGCCGTCGGACTGGACGCGGGAATCATGGAGGACTGGCGGCCGGTCCTCGAATCGGTCGCGGCCGGCCACCATCATGTCGGCGTGCGTTCGCGGTACCAGTAGACACGCGGTACCCGTACCCGTGGCTGCGTGGCACCAGCGGGTACGGGTACCGGTACCGCGAACGGCACGGTGTCCAGGGGCCTTCCGGGAGAGGCGCGGCCCTGGTTCCTACTGACCGAGCGTCGCGCTCCCGAGGTCCTTCGGGGAGACGGGCAGCAACTGCCGGCGCGCGGTGGAGCCGCTCGGCGGGGTGACCGTCCAGTCCGGGTGGCCGGGCATCCGCGGGGTCTTCGTGCCGTACAGCCACTCGGTGAGGAAGCCGGTCAGATCCTGCCCCGACACCTCGGACGCCACGGCGATGTACTGCTCCGTGGAGGCGCTGGAGTTGCGGTACCGGTCGAGGAAGGCGTGCTCGATACGGCTGAAGGCCTCCTCGCCGACCAGGGTCCACAGCGCGTAGAGAACGAGCACACCGCCCGTGTAGCGCTGGCTGTGGAAGAGGTTGGCGGCGGTCGGCACGGCGACGGGACCGGCGTCCTGGCGCCACTGGTCGCCCCGGGAGTAGATGTCCTTCATCCGGGCTTCCATGCTGGTCAGGCCGATCGAGTCGGGCCAGCCGCGCTCGTAGCGGTAGAGCAGCCCGTAGTAGTCCGCGTGCCCTTCGTTGAGCCAGAGGTCGGCCCAGGTGGCGGGTGAGACGAGATTGCCGAACCAGTTGTGGACCAGCTCGTGCATCATGTGCGAGCCGATCAGATTCTCCGTCTGGAGAAGGAAGTTCGGCTTGTAGATGGTGAGGGTCTGGGTCTCCAGACCGGTGAAGTCGAAGGCGGCGGGATCGTCGGTGTTGGCCGGCAGGATGCCGTACGTCTCGAACGGGAAGGCGCCCAGCCGCTGCTCCAGCCAGCCGAGCTGATGAGGCGTCAGGGCGAGCGCGGGCTCAAGTGCCGCCGCGCGCGCGGTCGGTACGACATCGCGCAGCCGCAGCCCGCTCGGGCCCTGCCGTTCGACCACCTGGTAGTCGCCCACGGTGACCTGGATCAGCTCGGTGGCGAGCGGGTCACGTGAGCGGTAGGTGACGGTGGTGGTGCCGTGGGCCTTCCTGGTGGAGACCAGCGAACCGGTCGCGACGGCCGTCAGTCCGTCGGGCGCGGTGATACGGAAGGTGAAGTCGGCCTTGTCGCTGGGATGGTCGTTGCACGGGAAGACCGTGCGCGCCAGGTCCGGCTGTCCCGCCACGGCGAAGCCGTCGGGGGTGGGCACCCAGCCGTTGTACGGCGCCTGGATCTTGCGCGGGTCGGCGGTGTAGTCGACCCGTACGGTGAACGTGTCGTGGTTCGCCACCCAGGACCTCGGGGTGACCACCAGCTTCTCGGCCAGCTGCTCGAAGGCCGCCTCCCGGCCGCCCACCCATACCCGGTGGACCACGAAACCGACCGCGTCGAGGGAGAAGCGGGAGAGATCCTGGGTGGCGCGCGCGGTGACGGTCACGCTCGCGTCGACGAGCTTGGTGTCGGCGCGGTAGGTGAAGTCCAGCAGATAGGCGGAGACGCGGTATCCGGTGTTGCCGAGTACGGGGTAGACGGGGTCGTCCAGACTGTCACCGCCCGGGGTCCCCCCGTGTCCGGCACCCCGTGCGCCACGGCCGTCGGCGCTCTGCGCCCGCGCGGCCGGGGAGAGGGTCAGAGCTGCTGCTGTGCCGAGGAGCGCGGCCGCCGGGGCCGTCACTCTGGTGCGGTATCGCATGTTTCTCTTTCGGCTCGTTCCAGAAGGGTGTGGGTCTCGACGGCATGGGAGTGGTCGAACCCAGGCCGTACAGGTGATCTGAGCGGCGTGATCCGACCGGAAGTGATCACACCAACTGCCGGGACGCAGAGGTGTCATGGCTGGTTCCCGCCATCCCGGTATCGGTTCCGGGACCGGTGGCGGCCCCCGGCAACGGCCCGGTCATGCCGGTCCCTCGTCTCCGCGCGGGGCGTGTCCGCGCGGCGCCCGACCACATGGGGCGTACCGATACGGGGCAGGATCCGGTCCAGCCGGCGGGGCAGCCACCAGGCGCGTGCGCCGAGCAGTGTCATCGTCGCCGGGACCAGCAGCAGCCGGACGATCGTGGCGTCGATGAGCACGCTGACGGCCAGTCCGAGGCCCAGCATCTTGACCACGATGTTGTCGCTGAGGACGAAGGCGGCGAAGACGCTGGCCATGATCAGCGCGGCGCAGGTGATCACCCGCGCCGTGATCTCCAGACCGTGCGCGACCGCCGCTCTGCTGTCACCGGTGAGCAGCCAGGCCTCATGGACCCGGGCGAGCAGGAAGACCTCGTAGTCCATGCTCAGTCCGAAGACGATGGCGAACATCATCATCGGCACATAACTCTCGATCGGCACCGTCCCCGAGACCCCCAGCGAGGGCCCTCCCCACCCCCATTGGAAGACGGCGACCACCACTCCGTACGACGCGGCGATCGACAGGAGATTGAGCACGGCGGCCTTGAGCGCCACCAGCAACCCGCGGAACACGGTCAGGATGATGAGGAACGCCAGGGCGACCACCACACCGATGATCAGCGGGAGCCGCGCCCTGATGATGCCGAGGAAGTCCTCCGCGGCGGCGGTCGCGCCCGTGACATAGGTCCGGGCGGCGGTGCCGGAGACACCCCGGGGCAGGACCTCGTCCTTCAGCCGGGTGAAGAGCGCGGAGGTCCCCGCGGACTGCGGCGAGGTCGCGGAGACCACCGTCGCGGTCAGCACCTGACCGTCCTCGGTGGGCCGGAGAGGGCTGACACCGGCCGCGCCCGGGACATCGGCGAGCGCCCTCGCGAGGCCGGCCGCCAGCGCGGGACGCCCGGCGGGCGGCACCCGGCTCCGGTCGACGACAAGGAGGAACGGACCGTTGGCGCCCGGCCCGAAGCCCTCGGTGACGAGGTCGTACGCGCGCCGGTCGGTGAAACTCCTGGGGTCGGCGCCGTCGTCGATATGGCCGAGGCGGATGGAGAGGACGGGGACCGCGAGTACGCCCACGGCGACGAGCCCGGCCAGCAGGAACCACCAGGGACGGCGCTCGACCCGCTGGGCGTAGCGGTGCCAGCCGCCCCGCGCCTCGGCGGACCGCCGCTCGCGCGGCTGCCGCGCACCGCCCGCGCGCGGGGCCGGAAGGCCCTCCGCGACAGGCTTTCTGACGTGGTAGCGGTCGATACGGCGGCCGGCGAGTCCGAGCAGGGCGGGTACGAGGGTGATCGCGCCGAGGACGGCGGTGACGACCGTGACGGCGGCGGCCACACCCAGCTTGCCGATAAAGCTGACCTGCGAGACGTACAGCCCCGCCAGGGCGACGATGACGGTGCATCCCGAGACCACCACGGCCCGGCCACTGGTGGCGACCGCCAGACCGGCCGCCGTCGCCGGATCCGCGCCGTCCATGAGCTGCTGGCGGTGACGGGTGATCAGGAACAGCGCGTAGTCGATCCCGACGCCCAGTCCGGTCATCGTGGCCAGGGTGGGCGAGACACTGGCGAAGGTGGACACGGCGGCGATCAGTCCCAGACAGCCCAGCCCCACGGCGACGCCGATCAGGGCGGTGAGCAGGGGGACGCCCGCGGCGATGACACTGCCGAATCCGAGGAGCAGGACGGTGACCGCCACCGCGAACCCGATGACCTCACTGTGCAGATCCGTCGGCAGGGGCCGGGCGAGTTCCCCGAGCGGGCCGCCGTACTCGACGCGCACCCCGGCGGCGCGCAGCGGCTCGACCGCCCGGTCGACCTCCTGGAGATAGGCGGCGCCGAACGAGGTGGGAATGGCGTCGAACCCCACGGTGATGAATCCGGTCCTCGCGTCGGCGGTCAGCGCGCCCGTGGGCGGTGCCGAGGGCGTCGCCGGCAGCGGGCTCACCACGGAGATGACATGCGGAAGTGTCCGGAGCGAGGCGACGGTCCGGTCGATCCGGCTCCGTACGGCGGTGAGGGGCCTCCGTGTGTCGTGCAGGACGACCTGGCCGCCGATACCGCCCGTGCCGGGAGCGTGCCGGGCGAGCACCCGCGCGCCGTCGTCCGACTGTGTGCCGGGGAGCGAGAAGTTGTCGGAGTAGGTGCCGCCGAAGGCTCCCTGGAGCGCGTGCACCCCGCCGAGCGCGACCAGCCAGAGTACGAGGACGACGGCGAAGCGCCGCGCGCACCACTCCCCCAGCCGCTGGAGCCCGTCGGCCTCCGGAAGGTTCCCCGGCGCTTCCGTGTCCGTGGCGCTCCGCTCGCTGCCGCTCCGCTCGCTCCGCGACGTCATACGGTCCCCCCGAGGGTGCCGGCCTCGTCCTGGCCCGATAAATGTCGGCATTTTATAGGGTTCATCAGGAAAAGGCGGGCTCAGGACTTCATCCGGCGCGCCCCGGCCTTTCACGCGCCTCCCCGCACATCCACGCTCCCTCCACACACGCCCCTGTGACCCTCCGTCACCTCACACGGGCCTCAACTGGTCTTTCGCGCAACACCCTTGACGAGGACACGTCGGCCGACATGGTCATGCCACCAGCACCTGGCAGTACTTCGCCGGTGGCCGGCGGATCGCCGAGTTCAACGACAACGGGGCGCAGCCCGGTGCCACGGTCAGCCACCAGGTGGACTTCGGTGGCCTGACGGGCCGGCAGAAGGTGCTGGCGGTGTGGAACATCTCCGACACCACCAACGCGTTCTACGCCTGCGTCGACGTCAACATCGGCGGCTGAGGAAGGAGATCCCCTGCGTACACGTCTGCTCGGAGCGCTCACCGCGACCGCCTCGGCCGCCGCTCTCTCCCTGCTCGCCCTGGCGCCCTCATCGGTCGCCGAAACAGCGCCGACGGCCGATTTCGTCGTCAACGAGGCCCAGTTCAACCAGATGTTCCCGAACCGGAATCCGTTCTACACGTACGGCGGACTGACCGCCGCGCTGAGCGCCTATCCGGGCTTCGCGGGCACGGGCAGCGACACCGTGAAGAAGCAGGAAGCGGCGGCCTTCCTGGCGAATGTCGGCCATGAGACCGGCGGACTGGTCCATGTGGTGGAACAGAACACGGCGAACTATCCGCACTACTGCGACGCGTCGCAGCCCTACGGCTGCCCGGCGGGCCAGGCCAAGTACTACGGCCGCGGGCCCATTCAGCTGAGCTGGAATTTCAACTACAAGGCGGCGGGGGACGCGTTGGGCATCGATCTGCTCAACAATCCCGATCTCGTGCAGAACGACTCCGCCGTGGCGTGGAAAACCGGTCTCTGGTACTGGAACACCCAGAGCGGTCCCGGAACCATGACTCCCCACCATGCCATCGTGAACGGCGCGGGATTCGGCGAGACCATTCGCAGCATCAACGGAAGTATCGAATGCAACGGCGGGAACCCCGCCCAGGTGCAGAGCCGGATCGACCGCTACACGAGTTTCACCCAGATCCTCGGGGTGGAGACGGGCGGCGATCTCAGCTGCTGAAGCGGACACCGTGACACACGGTGAGGGCGGTGCCATCGGCTCGGTGGCACCGCCCTTGGCGTGCCCGGTCCGCGACCGGCCCGGCAGGAACGTCCCCGCGGCGGGGCACCCGCCACGCGCGGCGGCGGCCCGGGAAAATAGGACCGCGAACCGATCGCAGCAACCGACCTGGAGGAGTGGGCAGATGCCGCACGAACGAGCGGGACAGCCGGCCCGGCCGGAGGATCTCATCGATGTCGCCCGGCTGGTGACCGCGTACTACGCGCTGCACCCGGACCCGGGCGAGCCCGCCCAGCGCGTCGCGTTCGGGACCTCCGGACACCGCGGCTCGTCCCTCGCCACCGCGTTCAACGAGGACCACATCGTCGCGACCAGCCAGGCGATCTGTGAGTACCGGGCCGGTCAGGGCGTCACCGGGCCGCTCTTCCTGGGCGCGGACACCCACGCACTGTCCGAACCGGCCCGGGTGAGCGCCATCGAGGTGTTCGCCGCCAATGACGTGACCGTGCTCATCGACAGCGCCGACGGCTACACCCCCACCCCTGCGGTGTCGCACGCCGTCCTGGCCCACAACCGGGGGCGTACCGCGGGGCTCGCGGACGGTGTGGTGGTCACGCCGTCGCACAATCCCCCCGCGGACGGCGGCTTCAAGTACAACCCGCCGAGCGGCGGCCCGGCCGGCTCCGAGGCGACCGGCTGGATCCAGGACCGGGCCAACGAGATCATCGCGGGCGGGCTGAAGGACGTACGGCGGATCCCGTACGTCCGTGCCCAGGCCGCGCCGGGCACCGGACGGTACGACTTCCTCGGCACCTATGTGACGGATCTGCCCGCCGTGCTGGACCTGGACGCGGTGCGCGCCGCCGGGGTGCGGATCGGCGCGGATCCGCTGGGCGGCGCGTCGGTCGCGTACTGGGGCCGGATCGCCGAGCAGCACCGGCTCGATCTGACGGTGGTCAATCCGCTGGCCGATCCCACCTGGCGGTTCATGACACTGGACTGGGACGGCAAGATCCGGATGGACTGCTCGTCGCCGTACGCGATGGCCTCGCTGATCGACCGGCGCGACGAGTACGGGATCGCCACCGGCAACGACGCCGACGCCGACCGGCACGGCATCGTCACCCCGGACGCCGGGCTGATGAACCCCAACCACTATCTCGCCGCCGCCATCGGGTATCTCTACGCCCACCGGGACCGGTGGCCCGCCACGGCGGGCATCGGCAAGACGCTGGTGTCGTCCGGGATGATCGACCGCGTCGCCGCGGATCTCGGGCGTGAGCTGGTCGAAGTGCCCGTCGGCTTCAAGTGGTTCGTGGCCGGGCTGGCCGACGGGTCGCTCGGCTTCGGCGGGGAGGAGTCGGCCGGCGCGTCCTTCCTGCGGCGCGACGGTTCGGTGTGGACCACCGACAAGGACGGCATCATCCTGGCCCTGCTGGCCTCCGAGATCCTCGCGGTCACCGGCAGGACGCCCTCCGAGCACTACGCCACGCTCACCACCCGCTTCGGGGCGCCCGCGTACGCCCGTATCGACGCGCCCGCCACCCCGGCGGAGAAGTCCGTACTGGCCCGGCTCTCGCCCGAGCAGGTCACGGCGGACACCCTCGCGGGCGAACCGGTCACCACCGTGCTCACCGAGGCGCCGGGCAACGGCGCGCCCATCGGCGGCATCAAGGTGATCACCGAGAACGCGTGGTTCGCGGCCCGCCCCTCGGGCACCGAGGACGTCTACAAGATCTACGCCGAGTCCTTCCTCGGCGCCGACCATCTCGGCCGGGTGCAGGAGGAGGCCAAGGGCGTCGTCTCGGCGGCCCTGGACGGCTGACCCGAACAGACCGTGTACCGGACCGTGTACGGACCCCGCCGCCGCTCGCTCCCACCGAAGGCGGCGGGGCTACACACCGGGCGACGGCGGCGGGGGTGCGGCGGGTACGGGCCGCACGGCCGGGGGCCGGGGCGGGGAACGCAGCAGATCCGCCGCCCGTTCGGCGATCGCGTAGACGGTGGCGACCGTATTCGCGGAGACGATGGTGGGCATCACGGAGGCGTCGGCGACCCGCAGTCCGCCGATGCCGTGCACCCGCAGCTCGGTGTCGACGACGGCCATCCCGTCCGTACCGATCCGGCAGGTGCCCACCTGGTGCGAGTACGTCCGCAGGCTCCGGTACAGATAGGCGCGCACGCTCTCGCTGTCGTCGTCACGCACATCGGGGCCCGGCAGCACCTCCTCGTCGCGCCATGGATCAAGGGCGCGGGCGCGCCCGATCTCGCGGGCGAAGCGCAGTCCGGCGGCCATTCCCGCCAGGTCGCGCGGGTCGGCGTAGTAGTCCGGGTCGAGGCGGGGCGGTGTCCCGGGCTCCGCGCCGGCCAGCCGGACGGTGCCACGGCTGTGCGGTGTCACCGCCGAGAAGGCGACGGTGACGCCCTGGCCGGGATCGGGCAGCCGGGGCGGCAGAGCGGGGGCGTAGTACGGGATCTCCATGACCTGGAACTGGAGATCCGGCTTGTCCCGGGCGGGATCGCCGCGTATCAGGCCGATCACCTCGGCGTGATTGTTGACACCGGGCGGTATGTGCCGCGCCGGGCGGTAGACGACGGTGGACCTGGGGTGGTCCTGGAGATTCGCCCCGACCCCGGGAAGATCGAGGACGACCTCGACCCCCACCTGGCGCAGATGTGCGCGCGGACCGATGCCGGACAGCATCAGCAGCTGCGCGGAGCCCACCGTACCCGCGGCGAGTACGACCTCTCCCCGGCATCCCGCCGTGAACATCCCGCCGTCCACGCCGTACTCCACGCCTTCGCACCGCCCGTTCCGCACCAGAACACGGTGTGCCGACGCGCCGGTCACCACATCGAGGTTCGGGCGGCCCAGCACCGGCGTGAGATAGGCGTCGGCGGAACTCTGGCGCCGGCCGTCGACGACATTCAGATCCGCCCAGCCGAACCCCTCCTCCAGTCCGGCGCCGATGTCGTCCACGGTCGGACAACCCAGCTCGGCCGTCGCCGCCAGGCCCGCGTACGCGACAGGATGGCGTACGGCCGCCGGCGCCACCGTCAGCGGTCCGCCCACTCCCCGGACAGCGGGATCGCGCCGCTCGATGTCCCGGGTGTCCTCGGCGCGCATCAGATACGGGAGCAACTCGTCGAAGCCCCAGCCCTTGGCACCGGCCGCGGCCCACGCGTCATAGCTCGAACGGTGACCACGGATGAAGCACATTCCGTTGATGGCGGAGGATCCACCGAGCCCGCGCCCGCGCGGCCAGGGAATGGCCGTCCCGGTCGCGCGCTGCACGACGGACGTGCCCGCCCAGTCCGCCGGTGTCCCCTGGAGGCTCGGCCAGGCGGACGGCACGGTCTCCGGCGGCCGACGGGCACCGGCCTCCAGCAGGAGCACCCGCGAGTCCGCGTCCTCCGACAGCCGGGCGGCCAGTACGCAGCCGGCCGTCCCTCCGCCCACGACGATGAAGTCATAGCTGACGTCATAACTGTCCACTGTGGATCCCTCGCGCTTCAGACTCCGGACCAATGGTACCCAAACGCGCCAAACGGGTGAAAAGGCAAGTCCGAGCGATGAGTGCAGGACCGGATATGACGGCCATTCGCGTGATGAATGTGGTGATGTTGTGAGCACACGGCGTGGCGAGGGAAGGCATGACCATCGGACACCGACACGCGTGCCCGTTCATCGACCGGTCTGACACGAGCTGTGTGCGTCCCAGGCCGGGCGAAGGGAGCAACGCTGATGATTGCTGTGCGACGCATCGCCGCTGCCGCGACGCTGGCAGCGCTGGCCGGCATATCCGCGCCTTCCGCGTTCGCGGCGGCCAGGGCCGCCGACGACGCGCCTTTTCTGAAGGAGATTCATCAGGGGAACCTGGCGGAGATCCAGGCGGGAGAGGACGCGGGCAAGAACGCCAAGGCGACATGCGTGAAGACGGTCGGCGCCACGCTGGTTCGCGACCACAAGAAGCTGGACGCCGACGTCAAGGCACTGGCGGGCAAACTCGGCGTCGCTCTGCCCGCCGCGCCCTCCGAGGAGCAGAAGCAGGCACTGGCCGCCGTGCAGGCGAAGGCCGGCACGAGCGGGTACGACAGCGCCTGGCTCACCACCGAGGACAAGGGGCACGTGGCGACACTCAAGCTGATCGACCACGAGATCGACACAGGGAGCAACGCGCAGGTCAAGGCGGCGGCCCGGGTGGCTCGTCCCGTGGTGGAGGGCCACCTGGACATGATCCGCGACTGCAAGGCCGAGCTGAACCCGACCTGAACCCGGACCTGACTTCACCTGACCGGGGAAGTCCGCCCCTCACGGAGTCCGAACCCCACGGAGACCGGTCGCTGCGACGCCACCGACGGCCATGGCAGCGACCGGACCCGTCACCGGCGGGACAAACAGCCTGCAGGCAAGGCCTACGGCGCGCCGGTCAGTCGCCGATGATCGAGAACCCGACGAGCACGCCCGCGGAGACACTGACCTTGCCGGGGGCCAGATCGCCCTCGCCGTCGCCCCCGCCTCCTCGGCCGTGACCGTGACCGTGATGGGAGTTCCACATCTGCTCGGAATCCACGTCCTTGATGTGGATCACCGGACCGAGCCGGACACCCGCGGCCTCCGTGTAGAGCACCGCCTTCTCGCGTGCGGCGGCCACGGCGGCCGTGCGGGCCTGGGCGCGCAGTTCCTTCTTCGTACTCACATCGAACTCGACACCGTCGACCTGGTTGGCCCCGGCCTCCACGATGTCGACCAGAACGGTCTCCAGGATGTCGAGTTCACGCAGTTCGACCACGAAGGACGCGGTGCACTCGTAGCCGCGGAACGTGCGCTCGTTGCCATACGTCCAGGAGGACTCCAGATTGAGACGCGACGTGGACACGGCGGCGTCGGGGATCCCATGGCCGCGCACCGCGTCCCGGATCCGGTTGACCGCGGTCCGGGTGACCTCGAAAGCCTCGCCCGGCTTCTGTCTCATCTGCTTGATCGCCACCCGCAGTCGGGCGACATCCGGCACGGCGTCGACACTTGCCGCGCCGAAGACCGACACACCCCATGGGGCATCTATGGATTGAGTACCGTTCATACCGCCATCCAACCAGGCGGGCCATCGGCGAGAGACCGCATACGTACGGGGCTTCAGGGACCGCGCCCAGGACGGGCGTCCGTCGTGTGGGGGGGGGCCGGGCGCGCGGGCCGGATCCCGATCCCTCACAGGCGCGTTTGCGGGGAGGGACCAGAAGCGTACTTTGGGGTAAGGCGGCCCGTAGCACCCGTAGCACCCGTAGCACCCCCACCCCGTCTGCTGTACCGCCCCCACCCGCCGCACCGCCCCCACCGGCAGTCATACCGCTGTAGGAGGTCCTGATGAGACTTCTGGTCGTAGGCGCTGGGGCCACGGGAGGTTATTTCGGGGCCAGACTGGTGCGCGCGGACAGGGATGTCACCTTTCTGGTGCGCCCCGGGAGGGCGGCCGTCCTCCGGGAGCGGGGGCTGCGGATCACGGGCGCCGGTGAGGACGACCGTATCGACGCGCGGTTGGTCACGGCGGCCGAACTCCGCGACTCCCACGGCTCGGACGGTTCCACGGACGGCTCGGACGGCTCGGACGGTCCCTACGACCTGGTCCTGATGTCGGTGAAGGCGACAGCGCTGGCCCAGGCGATGGAGGACATCGCGCCGGCCGTCGGTCCTTCCACCGCGATCCTGCCCGTCCTGAACGGCATCGGGCACCTCGATGCGCTCAGCGCCCGGTTCGGTACGGCGGCGGTGCTGGGCGGGGTGGCGCTGCTGGCCACGTCCGTGGACACGCGGGGGGACATCGTCGTACTGGCCCCCGGTGCGAAACTGACGCTCGGCGATCAAAGCGGCGGCGCCGCGAGTCCGCGCACCGGGCGCGCCCTTGAACTGCTGGGCGGAGCGGGCTTCGACGTCACGGTCTCGGAGAACATCCTGGCGGAGATGTGGCACAAGTGGGTCTTCATCGCCACCGCGGGGGCGATCACCTGCCTGATGCGCGGCACGGTCGGTGACATCGTCTCCGTACCGGGTGGCACCGAGTACGCGAAGGCCGTTCTCACCGAAACGGCCGCCGTGTCGGCCGCCGCGGGATTCCCGCTCCCGGACGAACGGTTCGCCACCCTTCGGAAGACGCTCACCCAGCCGGATTCGTCCTTCGGGCCGTCCTTCTACCGGGATGTGACGGCGGGCCGCTCGACCGAGGTCGAGCATGTCTTCGGTGATCTGACCAGCAGGGCCGCCGCGCTCTCCGTCCCCACTCCGCTCATGGATCTCGCGACCATGAATCTGCGCGTCTACGAACACCGAAACACGAACCCTCCCGTCTAGACCTGCCGCTCGCTTGTCAGGCCGGCGGCGATGGCGGGGAGCAGCGTTGTGCGGCAGGCGTCGAAGTCGTCGGCGGCCCAGCAGAGATAACCGTCGGGGCGGAAGAGCAGGGCGGCGGCGCCCAGATCGTCGGCGCTTGTGGCACGTACGAGGTCCACCCGCGCCGGGAGCCGGAGGTCGGCCGGGACGATTCCGGCCAGATCGAGCAGAACGGCGTGCCCGGAACCGAAGAGCGCCGACAGCCGGGTGGGCCCGGTCCGGGTGACCAAATCGGCGTCCGGCAGCCGCTGTCCGGTGAGCGGATGCCCGTCGGACAGCTCGTAGCGCAGCGAGAGGCCGGACATCAGGCCCGCGAGATGACGGTTGGCGTCCGGCAGCCGCAGAAGGTCGATGAAGATGTCGCGCAGCGCGGCCACGTCCTCGCCCAGCCGCGGGGCCGCCAGGACGCGCTGTGCTGACGTGTGGTGCAGCACCTGGGCCCCGACCGGGTGCCGTTCCGTGTGGTAACTGTCCAGGAGGCCGCTCGGCGCCCGGCCCTGGACGGCCGCGGCCAGCTTCCAGCCGAGGTTGACCGCGTCCTGTATGCCGAGGTTCAGACCCTGGCCGCCCAGCGGCGGGTGGATGTGCGCGGCGTCCCCGGCGAACATGACGCGGCCGACGCGGTAGTGCTCCAGTTGCCGGGTGGCGTCGGTGAACCGCGAGGAGTTGTCCACCGCGCCGAGCGTGGTCTCCTCGCCGTAGACGGCCCGCAGGGCGGCGGCGACCTCCTCGTGAGTGACTTCGGTGTCGCGGACGACCTCGGCGTCGCGGACGACCTCGGCGTCGCGGACGACCTCGGCGTCGCCGGTGTCGCTGGTCACCTCGGCGTCGCCGGTGACGTCCGTCCGATCCGCGCGCCCGAAGGTGAACCGGTACCGGTCACCCCCGATGGGGACCAGTATCGCCCAGTAACCGTCCGCCTGACGGGTCAGATCACTCATATGTCCGACCCGTCGCGGCACCAGCGACGAGACAGCGGACAACCGGATGTCGGCCAGGACCGCGAGATAGGTTCCCGGCCTGCCGGGGAACGGCAGCCCGAGCAGTTTCCGAACCGTACTGTGTCCCCCGTCGCACGCCGCCAGATAGCGCGCCCGCACACACAGATCGCCCGCCGTGACGCTCACGCCCTCGTCCGACCCGACGTCCGGGACCGCGGCGACCGCCGCGACCGCGACGCCCCGCAGGATCCGCGCGCCGGCGGCGACCGCCCGTTCCTCCAGCACCTCCTCGATCACCCACTGGGGAATCCCGATCGGAAAAGGGTGTCTGGTACGCCAGGGGGCGCAGTCCAGCGGCACCGGCAGGGCCGCGAAGTGCCCGCCGACCGGATCACTCGGCGTGGCCCGCCGCAGCAACGGCTCCAGCAGCCCGCGCGACTCCAGCAGTTCAGCGGTACGGGGCTGGATCGCGCCGCCCTTCACCTGCTCGACGCGCCGGGGCAGCTTCTCCAGCACCAGGGTCTCGACTCCCGCCAGAGCCAGTTCGTACGCGAGCATCAGCCCGGTCGGGCCCGCGCCCACGATGACCACCTCGGTCTCGATCTCCGACAGCGCTTTCACTCTCACACTCCATCCGGTCACTCACCTTGGTGCACATGTATACCAGGTGCAGAAATCCACCTGGGGCAGGTCTCTGCTACCGTCGACCTCGTGGACGGCAAGCCAGGACTGCGGGAGCGCAAGAAGCAGCGGACTCACGCGGCGATCTCCGAGGCGGCGATCACGCTCTTCCTCGAACACGGCTTCACCCAGGTCTCGGTGGCCCAGGTGGCCGAGGCGGCCGAGGTGTCCAAACGCACGCTCTTCGCCTACTTCCCGGCCAAGGAAGACCTCGTGGTGCACCGCCTCGCCGACCACGAGACCGAAGCCGCCGGGGTGGTACGGGCCCGCCCGGCCGGCAGCACCCCGCTGACCGCGCTGCGCGAGCACTTCCTCAAAGGGTTGCGCGAGCGTGACCCGATCACGGGCCTCAACGACAGGCCCGAGGTGCGCGCGCTCCACCGGATGATCCTGGACACCCCCTCACTGGTGGCCCGGATGGAACGGTTCAAGATCGGCGCCGAACGCACACTCGCCCAGGCACTGCGCGAAACGGCGGACACCCCGGAACTCACCGCGCGGCTGGCCGCCGTCCAACTCATCGCGGTGCAGTGGGCGCTGGCCCAGGACAACGCCGAACGCCTGGCGTACGGCGAACCGGCCGACGAGCGCTACACGGGCGCGGTGAGTGACGCCGAGCACGCGTTCGGGCTGCTGGAGAACGGGCTGGGCCCTCTGATCCCGTGACCCCGCGCGTGATCAAGGCCGTCCGCGATGGTCCGCCCTGTTCGGGAGGCGGACCAGGGGGGCGCTCATGAGCCGCGAGCTTGGGCCGCACCACAAACTCGTACTCATCGATCGGCCGGCCTCGGCCCTCCCCGGACGCTGGTAGGCGCCGCCATGCACGTCGGCGGGGCGCGCCTACCAGCGGGCGAGAGGCTACTGAAGTGGATCAGAAGGTCACACTAAGGTCATACTGATCTGCTCTCCCTGCACCGTCCAGTGCTGGCGGGGCCCGGACGGGTTGCACGGCTCCACGTTGACTATGCGGGTTCTCGGGTAGTCGCTGGTCAGGCACATGCCCGGGTACGCGGACTCGGAGATCGATTCCCCGTTGATGGTCCAACGCTGGTTGGAACTGGAGGAGTTGCACGAGTCCACATTGACAATGCGGGTTCTCGGATAGTCGCTGGACAGACACATGCCCGGGTACACGGACTCGGAGATCAATTCGCCGTTGATGGTCCAACGCTGGTTAGAACTGGAGGAGTTGCACGAGTCCACATTGACAATGCGGGTTCTCGGGTAATCGCTGGACAGACACATGGTGCCGACGGCCGGGCCCGCGGCAGGTGCGTCGGCCGCCACAGCGGCCGACGGCAGCACGAAGGACGTCAGTGCGAGAAGGGCAGGTACGAGCAGCTTACGAGACATCTCAGCCACGAGGTAAATCCTTCCTGGTCGACTGATCCACATCGGCCAGGACGCATCTGCTGGTCCCGGCCGACGGATCAGGGTGATTGCAGCCCTGAAAGATTCCCCTCATCTTCGAAACCGTATGCGTGCCTGGGCACAACGGCCCCGTGACAGCGGATGATTCGCAGCGCCGCCCCGCTGTCGTGACCTGCCAGGTCCGCGCCGCGTCCGAAAGCCTCAGTCCCGGCGGCGCTGGTCGCTCTCGATGACGGCGGAGACGGCGGCAGCGATGGGACCGGTTGGGGCGGCGGACCGCGCGAGACCTACGGTGGCGGCGATCGTGTCGAGGTGGAGACCGCGGGGACCGGACGGGCGGGGACGGGCCGGTGCGGAGAGACCTGGCGCGGCGGTCCACGTGGTCCAGGGCACAAGCCCCAGAACACGGTGACGGTGTGCGGTCACCAGGCCGCGGGTTTCCATGGACTCCCGGTAGTGGGTGCCGAGGTTGTGGGAGAAGAGCCGGACCCACTGCGTGAGCTGACGGGGAGGCGCCTCGGCGGCCACGACGGCGCGCATATTGACGCGAGCGCGGGCGACACGGCGGGCG
Organism: Streptomyces sp. NPDC055025; assembly: GCF_053608565.1. Lineage (NCBI taxonomy): Bacteria > Bacillati > Actinomycetota > Actinomycetes > Kitasatosporales > Streptomycetaceae > Streptomyces > Streptomyces sp. NPDC055025. Next base: position 84,394 of record NZ_JBSGVS010000027.1, on the reverse strand, counting down.
AAGGCATGCTCGGGAGACGGGCCGGAAACGCCCGCGTAGTTCGTGTCGAGACCGAGCAACCGCGTCTGCTTGGCACCGGGGCGGCCGAGCTGCACATCGCGTACGAGGGCACCGAGGATCTTGTCAGCGACCGGTTCACCCAGGGTGAGCGGCTGAACGGTGGTGATCCAGTTGTCGGAGATGGTGATGGCGCCGCGGAGTTCGAGCTCGGCGAGCACGGCTCCGGCGAGTGCGTGGTGGACGTAAGGGGGAAGTTTGAGCCTCTTGGTCCGCGGGTCTGCGCAGAGCAGCAGCAGTTCCTCGGGCAGCGTCATCGGCGGCGGTCGCTCGTCCATCGTGGTGTCCTCCCGGGTGGGTGCGCCGTCCGGTATCACGCCGGCGAGGACCGGGCGGTTCCGGCAGAGCCCAAGCCCGCGGGGGCCGGGGTGTCCGGTGAGTGGGGCCCTGGGTGATCAGATGGCGGTGGGCCCCCGCCCGCGCCGCCCGCCCGCACAGGCGGCGGAGCTGGGAAGGGCCGCGCACCGCCTGTCACACCAGGCGCCTGATCTCTCCGCGCACTCGGTAGAAGCCACCCGAGGAGGAGTGCAGCGCGTCCACCACGTAGCGGGCGCCGGGCTGACGTATCGCACGCGGGAACTGCACGTTCCAACCCGTCTCATAGCCTTCGGAGACCACATGCACCCGCACTCGTCCTCCCTCCTGAACACACTCCACGAGGACCCCGCTCCCCGCCGCGGGGACAGCGCTGACCGTGGCGACGGAGGCGGCCGTGGTCAGCGGTGCGTACGTCGGCAGCGCGGCCGCCAGTTTGATGTCCGCGGCGACCGGGACGGTGCCCGACTGGGCCGCGTTGATCGCGGCCTCGGTCGCGTCTATGCAGGCGAGCGATCCGTCCGTGGAGACGATGTACAGCCTCTCGTCGTGGTACTGCATGGAGAGCGCGGAGCCGCCGCCCGTTCCGAGCTTCCACAGCCGGGTGCCGTCGGCGTCGAAGCAGTAGACGGAGGAGGCGGAGTCACCCGCGAAGACATACCGCCCGCCGGGAGAGGTGGCGCACGAGTACACCGCCGCGTCGCACTGGTAGGAGGCTTCGATCCATCCGTTGGACTTCGCGAGCCGCTGGACGACCCGCCGCCCCGTACCGGCGTAGACCGCGTCCTCCTCCTGCCATCCGAAGAGCACATTGCCGCTGGTCGCGGTGTGCCAGAGCTGGCCTGTGCCGTCCCCCGCGTACGCCGTCACACCGCGGCTGTGCCCGTGGTACACGGCGCGGTCGTCGGCCCGCACCATCCACGCGTTGTCCCCGGACGAGTTGCGCGACCACTGGAGCTCGTCCTCATGGTCGATCACCGTCAGACCTCCGTTGCGGTCGGAGACGTTCAGCACGCCCGCGTGGATGTCCAGCCAGAAGATGTCGACCTCGTCCGCTATCTCGTAGGCCGCGAACGGCACCTTCGAGGAGAGGTCGTACACCCGGCCGTCGTCGCAGCCCGCGTAGATCCAGAAGTCGTCCGCCACCAGGCACTTCACACCGTCGGGCAGCGAGTAGTGCGCCAACACCTCGCCGGCATGGCTCAGGTTGTAGACATCGCCGTGCTGGTTGCCGACCCAGCAGCGGTCCTCGTCCACATGGATACCGAACGCCGAGGCGCCGGTGCGGAACCGCCACAGCACCGGGGCCGTCGCCCGCGCGGTGGACGGGGCGGACGTCACCTGGCGGCGGGTCACGGGGCGGGCCGCGCGCTGCCCTTGAACGGCGGGCGCGTACCCCTTCCGTACCTTCTCGGCTATCTTCCTCGCCGCCGCGGCCTGTGCCTTCTCCACGCTCGGAAAGGCGGAGGTCTGGCGCTGCCCGTCCACGCCGATCCGCCCGTACCGCACGGCGACGGTCATCCCCTCGACGGTCACCTCGTAGAACTTGTGGGCACCGCCGCTCTCCTGGGACAGCTCCAGATACGTCGTGTTCCCCGACTGTCGTGCCTGCGCAGTGGACACAGCACACCCCTCCCCAAATGCCCCGGCCGGCCGGTACGGCCGATCTCCAGTGACTTCAAGCTAGTGGTCACCACTGACATCGACGCCCTCGGCCGTGGAAGATCGAACCCAGAGGAGTACCGGGTCGGGACGCGCCGGTCCGCCCCCGGACACCATCGCCAGACCGGGCCGAAGGCCCCCTCAGGTCGGGCGGGTTGGACCGATGGCGCCAGGCTCCACGGTCGCGTGCCGAGGGTGGCTCAGTCGCAGGAGCGGCGATGGGAAAGGTAGGGGAACAGTTCGTCCCACTGCTTTCTGTCGATGTCGGGAATGCCTTGTCGGCACAGCCGGTCGTGGAGACGATCGGGGCGTAGATCCAGGAGAAAAGTTCGTTCCTCTCCCCAGATCTGCCTGGAGTCGTCCATGACGACGGCGATGTAGGGCCGTGCGTCGGGGAAGAATGTGGTCTCCTGCGCCGGGGGCAGTGTGGTGTAGGCCGGGGTCTCCCACCGGCCGGTGTCGCGGGTCTTCCACAGGTTGTACGGCTTGCTGGTCAGCAGCCATTCGGTGTCCGGGCTACGGATGATGTCGGAGACCCGTTGTTCCAGTCGGAGGCCCTCCTGCGGGCGGACGTCGCCCGGATCCGTCACGTCCCAGACGAGGACTTGTCCGCTGGTCAGTACGGTGGCCAGTTCGTGATCATTCAGTTCGAAGTAGCCCCTTGGAGCCGCGGGAAGGCGATCGCCTTTGACAGGGTGTGTCATCTTCGACATGTCCCACAGACGCAGGTTGCCCGCCGCTTCTTCGGTGGTCAGGATCCGAGTCGAGCGGTTGTAGGCCGCACCACCCCCGAGAGCGGCATCCTTGAACAGTGCGCCCTTGACCGGCTTCTCCGGGGTGCTCACATCCCACAGCCTCAGATCGAAGCCCGACCGTACGCCGACGGTCCGCTCGTCCAGCCACCACAGAATTCCTTGAAGCGCCTTGAGACGCACCGGTATTTCACCCCGTTTGCGCGGGTGCTGGGTATCGGAGATGTCCCAGAGCTCGGCTGTGCCCTTCGTTCCGCCCACCGCGAGCAGCTTTCCGTCGGGGCCGAGTTCGGCGAGCGAGTCGGTCCCGTTGAACCGGATCATGGCACCCGGAACCGGAGGAGAGTCCGGCTCGGGGCCGAACTCCCATAAACGGTAGAGATTGAAGTCCATGCCTTCGGTCCACTGGTGGCTGAGCAGGACCGGTGTCTCGCGGCCGGGTACGAACCCGATAACTTCCCACGGTTCGGGCAGGGCGAACCGACTGCGGGGTGCGCTCGGGTCGGTCACGTCCCAGACCGTCGCCTGCGCTTCGAAGCTCTCTGTGCGCGTCGTGGTGAGCAGCAACGAGCCGTCGTCACTGAACGACACTTCCGCGCCCGGTACCGAGGGAGCGATGGTCCGGTCCTGCCACAGCCGGACTCCGCCGCGGAAGTCGCCGGCCGCGAGAACCTGGCCATCGGGGCTCCAGGCCACCGACTGCACCGGCTCGGGCGACGGATAGACCGGCAGGTCGGCCGTAGCCCGGGTCAGGTCCGCGTCGGTCCTGCCCACCTCCCGTCTCTCCACCGATCCCGAGCCGGAGGTCTTGGCCGCGGCGAGTTCCCGCCCGTCCGGCCGGAAGGCCAGCGATGGACTGTTCAGGCCGAACGAGATGCCTGTGGGTCCGCGGTCGACCGCCCTGAGCTTCCCGTTTCGCTGCACCGCCCAGTAGTACAGGCCGTCGCCGCCGGTCGCGGCGACCAGGTCCCGCCGCGGATGGAAGGCGACGGCCATGATCGACTCCGCGGCGGCGCTGCCGCGTAGCACCGGGCGTGCCGGTTCGGTCATGTCCCACAGCCGCACCCTGGCTGGCGGCGGGGCCTCCTTGGTGGTGGTCTCCGGACCGTCCGGGATGCCGTTTCCCGTAGCCAGGTAGCGGCCGTCCCGGTTGAAGGCCACAGAGATGATCGCCTGTTCGGCGATCTTCTTCTCCCACCGGCTCACCGGATGTGCCGGCTCGGTCATGTCCCACAGCTGGAGTCTGCCGTCCTCCCTTCCGGCCGCCAGTGTGCGTCCGTCGGGGCTGAACGCCAGGGAGTACGTGATACGGGTCGGCGTGGGGCGATCCGCGAGCTTTCTCGGATTCCCCGGGGCCGAGACGTCCCAGACAGTGAGCCGTTCGGGGGTCTGGACCGCGACGACGGGTCTACGGGGGTGGTAGGCCAGGGCCGCGTTGCCCTCACCGTAGGCGCCCACTGGTACGACGGCCGTGGGTCCGCTGTTCGTCGCGGAGCCGGAGCGAACGTCCCAGAGGGCCAGCTGCGCCGCTTTCCTGCGTTTCTCGTCGCCCTGCCGCACCGTGGCCGCGAGGGTGTGTCCGTCGGAGCTGAACGCGAGGTTGAGTACGGCGCTGGAGACTCCCTTCAGCAGCGAGGGCGTCCGGGTGACGTAGGAGGTGTAGAGACCGGACCGGGTTTCCGGAGTGGCTTTCAGGCGGTAGGCGGCGAGATTCAGCTGGAGCGCGGTCAGCGGGTCGTCCGCGCGCAGGTCGTCCGCGCGGTTGGCCAGTTCCTGGGCGGTCTCCACCGCCTGCTTGTCCGCCGCGTCCTTCGAGGCGCGGTCGGCCCATACCACGGCGACTCCGGCCATCAACACCAGAACGACCAGCACGGAGATTCCGGCCCGAAGCCTGACCGCGCCCCGCCACTGGGCGGAGCGGCTCGCGGCAAGGAAGTCAGCCTCCACCCCGCGCAGTTCCAGTACGTCCCCCGCGTCCTCGATCCGGCTTCGTACCGCCGCCAGATGGCTGCCCCGGTACAGTCCGCTCGGCAGTCGGCCCGACGCGTCCCAGGTGTCCGCCGCCTCCGCCAGTCCCCGATGGACCAGCATCGCTTCGAGGTTCACGTCGATCCAGGCCCGCAGCGCCGGCCACGCGTAGAGCAGTGAGTCGTGGCACAACTGGGCCCAGCCGCCGTCGACCACGACGAGGCGAGCTTCCACAAGCCTGCCGAGCAGAGCGGTGTCGCGCTGCCCGCCGTCGGTGGACGCGGCGACGAGGTCGTCGGTTCTGACGCGGCGGCGCACCGCCTTGCCCTCGCTGTCCACAACACGCACCAGACGCAGCACGAGCGCACGTAGGGCCGGCCGCTCGGCCGGGTCCAGGGAGTCCAGGAGGGTGTGGGCGGTCTGGGCCACCGAGCCGCGGATACCGCCCGTGGCGTGATAGCCGGATACCGTCAGCCGGCGCCCCCAGCGCCCCGCCCAGGTGGCCCGCAGAACGTGGGCGAGGAACGGCAGGGCCGTCGTGTGCCCCATCCCGCCCTGCTCCAGGCGCAGTTCGTGCAGCAGGATGTCGAGGAGCCCGTCCTCCAGCAGCAGCCCCGCCTGGGCCGCCGGACCGGTGATCGCCTCGCCCAGTTCCTCGTCGGTCAACGGCGGTACGGTGAACTGACCTGCCAGCACCAAGCGGGACAGGCTGGAGTCGCGCAGGCAGTGCCCGTAGTAGTCGGCACGCAGACCCAGGACAATACGGGGGCCGGGTCTGGAACCGGCTGCGACCGCGCGGATGAACAGATCCCGCTCCTCTGGATCCTCACACTGTGTGAAGATTTCCTCCAACTGATCCACCACCAGCACCCGGGGAGCCCGGCGACCGTCGGCAGAGGCGGGGAAAGTGCCGGTGCCCAGCGCGTCCGCCACCTCCGCGAAGGGACGGCCTACGGCGTCGGACCAGCGGGAGACCAGCTCCTGGAACGGCTTCGGCCCCGGGGCCGGAACCAGGAGCACCGGTCCCACGCTCTCAGCGGCCGCCAGGCCCGCACGCAGGAGCGAGGACTTCCCCGCGCCCGATGGCCCGACCAGCACCACCGGCCCAACGGCTTGGGCGTCGGTCACCCGGTCCACGAGGACCTGGGTCAGTTCCCGGCGTCCGAAGAAGAGATGGCTCTCCTCAGGCAGGAAGGGCCGCATGCCGGGATACGGGCAGTGCGTACCGTCATCCTCCGGCGGGGGCGGCAGGAACTCCGGCGCAGGGGTGTAGCGCGGGTTCGGTGCGAGTGCGAGGTCTCCCATGCGCCCGGCGCTGTCGGCGTGAGGACGCACCGCACTGTTCTGGAATCTGCGGTCCACATGCCGGTAGAGGTCGTTCAGTGTGAAGCGAACCGGACCGCCCGCTTCTCCCTCGGTCAGTACACGCAACAGCTCGCCACTGAAGAGGGTGTGCGTCTGCCCCTTGGGCGCGAAGGAGACAGCGTAGTGCGAGGCGGAGCTGAGCAGGAAGCTGCCTGCCGGGCGCGCAGACGCGTACGGATCGCCCCGCTGTCCCGGTGAGGCCGCTTCGGCAAGGCCGGAGAAGCAGCAGTCGAGGACAACCACGGAGCGTGCGGCCGCCTCGCTCAGCTGGTTCCTTATTTCCGCGTAGGGGACGGCGTGAACCGTGCTGTCCGGTACCGAACTCGCCGAAGTGGCGAGGTACAGCAGATCACCAGGGCCGAGGAGTCCATGGCCGACGAAGTAGAAGAACACGACGCCGCCGTCCGACGCCCCTGCTATGGCGCGTTCGACGGCCGCCAGTACCTCGGTCGGGTTCTCGGGGTCGGTGAGCAGTTCGACATTCCCCTGCTCCATCCCGCACGCCGTGTACAGCGCGGCGGCGATGTCGACGGCGGACCGCCGGGCACTGGGTAGGCTCGACAGAGAGGCGCCTGCCCGATGATGTCCCGTACCGACCACCACGGCACGGCAGTTGGGTCCGCTCAGACCGAACGTGCCTGCGTGCTCCACTGATCAGACCTGTTCCCGACCGGGCGGCCGTTCCGGTTCCCCGGGCCCGGGGCTGCCAGGGACCGGTTCGGGGCCGGAGGCGTCGGATGCTTGCAGTGCCTCAGCCACGCGCAGGGCGAGGCTCCCCGACATCTCCGGCGTGAGTCCGCGCACCCGCTCGGAGGTGACAGTGATCTGGACCCCGTCGGGGCGGGTGATGGTGACGGTCTGGTTACCGCGGCGGTTCTGCAACCAGGCCACCACCGCCGCCGCGAGGGCCGCCGTCAGTCCACCGGGGGCGAGAAGTAAGGTGATCAGCTCGCCCGTCGCCCCCATGCTCTCAGCCGGCGGCTCGTGCGTACGCTCCCGTCCGACACCGCCCCGAAGCTGTGGGTCGCGTAAGAGCCAGCGCCGCAGATCGGCGGACTCACCGGTATCTGGGACCAGCAGATCGACTCTCATATGCCCCCGCTCAGAGTAACGCTCCCACCACTCTCGGAGATTATCGTCCTGTGGTTCGTGCTACCAGTGCCCGACCTTCCGCTGCCTGTTCCTTTGAGGTCACCGAGTCCCGTGCAGGCCCAGCACTGCTTCAGCCCGCCCAGGACCACGTCGGTCGTTGATCCCGAACACACCGCCACACAGATCACTCAGGCGGCGGGTCGCCACCTGCCAGATGGCCACCGACCTCACACAGGCCGCCCGCGCCCTCGACCGCCCCCGCGCGCCGCCCTCCCGCAGAACCCAGGAACGGACCATTTCAACGGCTCCCCCCTCCGTATTCTTTCACTCGGCGCCGGAATTCAGGTACGGGCGGTTTTCCCTCAGGATTGGGCGTTCACCTCTGAAATGAGCTCCGTCGCGTTGACGCCCGGTCGAACGCGGACGTCGAAGTTGTAACCCTGATCGCAGAACACCAGATCGACGGCTTCCGGCATCAACCGGCGAAGCAAGCAAGCGACCTGCACAGAGTCCGGCAGGGCCGCGTCCAAGTAGAGACCCGTTCCGTCCTCCGGCAGGAGCACCTCGCCCGGACCTTCATCCGTGCAGAAGCTCCAGCTGAAGGCACATACCTCACCTCGTCGCGTGGAATCGGCTTCGACCTCGGCCCAAAGCTCCGTGATCGCGGAAGTCACGACGGCGGAACTGACCCTCCAGCTGGTGGTCGAGCCATCGAAGAACGCCATGAACGCAGCCATGCCGTGTGTCTATCACGGCCGTTCACACACCCCACCCACCACCCCGAGAGGGTGCTTCCTCCCCAGAAGAAAGGTCACGAACCCTGTCTCGATTCTCAATAACTTGTCCGTTCCACGGCAACGCCCAGTGGAGACACATCCGTGACACCTCGTCGGCGGAGTGTGACGATCGTCTGGACGAGGTGGTCACCTCACTCGGCCACAAACACCTGCGCCGCCACGATCTCCGCCACACCGGCATCACCTGGTTCGCCGACGCTGGCGTCACGCGGAAAGGCGGTACCGGATTTCTCCGATACCGCCTGTGACCTGCGTAAACAGTCGTAAACGCTGGTCGGGACGACAGGATTTGAACCTGCGACCCCTTGACCCCCAGTCAAGTGCGCTACCAAGCTGCGCCACGTCCCGATGCCCGGCTGTCGCGGGGAAGATCCCCCCGGCTGACCGCGCAGGACAACATTACCCCACTCCGTGCGGCAGGAAGACTCACTCTGTCCGGGCGACAATCGATGTATGACGGAGAACGGTCGGGACCGTGACAGCGAGGGGCGGGCGCGCAACGCGCGGCCGCGTGACGGGTTGGGGCGGCCGTTGCCGTACGGGACCGAGGGGGTGGAGCGGCAGCCCGAGGGGGTGGTCCGTACGCCCGAGGAGACCGTCCGGGAGGCCCAGCTCCTGCTGGACGCGGGCAAGCCGTTTCACGCGCACGAGGTGTTCGAGGACGCGTGGAAGTCAGGACCCGAGGACGAACGGGCACTGTGGCGCGGACTGGCCCAGCTGGCCGTCGGACTGACGCACGCGGCCCGAGGCAATACGGCGGGCGGGGCCCGTCTGCTGCTGCGCGGCGCGGGCGGGATCGCCGCCTACCCCTCCCCGCACGGCATCGATGTCGCCGGACTGATCTCCTGGGCACGGGAGTTGGCCGCGCGCGTGGCCCAGGACGGTCCGGTCGACGCGGGCGCCGAGGCGCCGAGGCTCACCCCGGTCACTCGGCGAGCAGGATGACTTCCAGGGTCCGGGGGCCGTGGACACCCTCGACCCGGTCGAGTTCGATGTCGCTGGTGGCGGAGGGACCCGAGATCCAGGTCAGCGGGCGGGTGGGGTCCAGTCGCGGCATGGCCTGCGGTACGGAACCGACGATCTGGTCGGCGGTCCGCACCACACAGATGTGATGGTCGGGTACGAGCGTGATACGGCGTCGTCCCTGGTCCGGGGCCGCGTCGAGGACCAGCGTGCCGGTCTCGGCGATGGCGAGGGCGCAGCCGGTGACCACACTGTCGGCCGCGTCGAGTTCCCGGGCCGTCGCGTCGATGTCGTCCTCGACCCGGGTGATCTCCACGGGCGTCGCGGAGAGCCAGGACGGCGGGAGCAGCGGGGGCACGAGGACCGTACGGGCCCCCCGCGCGGCCAGCAGCCGTGCGATGAGCCCGGGGAGTTCCTCGGTGTCCGCCCGGTGGACGATCGCCCGGTAGTCCGCGAGGTTCTCGGCGAGCAGATCGACGATACGGGCGGCGGGCGTGTGTGTTTCCAGATAGTCGCGCACGGCCTCCGGGGCGTCGGGGGCATCGGCGACCGCCGTACGGATACGGGCGAGGATCCGCTCCCGCGAGCCGGAACCGGTGCTCATGTCCCACTGTCCTTACGGTCGTCGGAGTCGCGGCCATCCGCGCCGGAATCGTTGGCCTTGGAGTCCTTGGCCTTGAGGTCCTTGGCCCTGGGGCCGTTGACCTTGGGATCGTTGGCGTCGCGGCCCTCCGCGCGGTTCTTCTTCCACCATTCGCGGAACGGCTCGGGCGGCAGCTTCGGCAGATCACGCGTGTCCGTCCACGCCCCTGCCCCCGGCAGTCTCGACGGATGCAGCCGGCGGGTCTTCGACGCGGCCCTCTCCCCCGCGGCCAGGATCCGGGGATGGTCGAAGACCCAGCCCGCCGCCTTCATCGCGGCCTTCTCCAGCCGGTGCCCCTTGCCCCCCTGGTCCGCCACCCGCTCCCGCAGATGGACCAGGACCTCGGGGATGTCGATGGCGACGGGACACACCTCGTAACACGCCCCGCAGAGGGACGAGGCGTACGGCAGCGAGGCGTCGATCTCGCTCCCCGTGCCCCGGAGCTGGGGGCTCAGGATCGCCCCGATCGGCCCCGGGTAGACCGAGCCGTACGCGTGCCCGCCGGCCCGCTCGTACACCGGGCAGACATTCAGACAGGCCGAGCAGCGGATACAGCGCAGCGCCTGCCGGCCGACCTCGTCGGCCAGTGTCTCCGTACGGCCGTTGTCCAGCAGCACGAGATGGAAGGTGCTCGGACCGTCGGTGTCATGGGTGCCGGTCCACATGCTGGTGTACGGGTTCATCCGCTCGGCGGTGGAGGAGCGCGGCAGGGTCTGGAGGAAGACCTCCAGATCGCGCCAGGTGGGCACCACCTTCTCGATCCCCACCACGGAGATCAGCGTCTCGGGGAGCGTCAGACACATCCGTCCGTTGCCCTCCGACTCGAAGACGACGAGCGTCCCGGTCTCGGCGACCATGAAGTTCGCCCCGGAGACGGCGACCTTGGCGCGCAGGAACTTCTCCCGCAGATGCAGCCGCGCCGCCTCGGCGAGTTCGCCGGGGGTGTCGGAGAGTCCTTCGGGGGCCGCCCGGCCCCAGGCGCCCATCCGGTCACGGAAGATGTCCCGGATCTCGGCGCGGTTCTTGTGGATCGCCGGGACCAGGATGTGGGACGGCCGGTCGTCACCGAGCTGCACGATCAGTTCGGCCAGATCGGTCTCGTACGCGGAGATGCCCTCGGCCTCCAGCGCCTCGTTGAGGCCGATCTCCTGGGTGGCCATCGACTTGACCTTGACGACCTCCGACTCACCGGTGGCCTTCACCAGCTCCGCCACGATCCGGTTGGCCTCGGCCGCGTCGGCCGCCCAGTGCACCACCCCGCCCGCCGCCGTCACCGACTCCTCCAGCTGGACGAGATAGCGGTCGAGATGGCGCAGCGTATGGTCCTTGATCCGCTTGCCCGCCTCGCGCAGCAGCCCCCAGTCGTCCAGTTCGGCGACGGCTTTGGCGCGCTTGTCCCGGATCGTATGGGTGGCGTGGCGCAGATTGGACCGCAGCGTCTCGTTGCCCACGGCCTCCTTGGCCGCTACCGGAAACGCCGGCATCCCCAGATACGTACCGCTCATGACCAGGGCTCCTCTTCCGTCGACGCCAGGATCTCCGCGAGATGTACGGGGCGCAGCGGGGCGTCCTCGCGGCTCACGATTCCGCCGAGATGCATCAGACAGGAGTTGTCCGCGCCACAGAGCACACCGGCCCCGGTGGACACGGCGTTGCGTACCTTGTCCTGGCCCATCGCGGCGGAAACATCGGAGTTCTTCACGGCGAACGTACCACCGAATCCGCAGCACTCGTCCGCGCCCGGCAGCTCACGCAGTTCCAGCCCCTTCACCGCCTCCAGCAGTCTCCTGGGCCGTTCACCGAGCCCCAGCAGCCGCAGTCCGTGGCAGGACGGATGGTAGGTGACGGTGTGCGGGAAATACGCGCCGACATCCGTCACCCCGACCACGTCGACAAGGAACTCGGTCAGTTCATAGGTCCGGGCGGCGAGGGCGGTGGCGGCCGTGTCACCGAAGGCCGGATAGTGCTGACGGACCATGGCCGCGCAGGATCCGGACGGGGTCACCACATAGTCGTACCCCTCGAACGCGCGTGCCGTGCGCCGTACCAGCGGCTCGGTCTCACGCCGGTATCCGGTGTTGAACTGCGGCTGGCCGCAGCAGCTCTGCGCCTCGGGAAAGTCGACTTCGACACCCAGTCGTTCGAGGAGCCGCACGGTCGCGATCCCGGTGGACGGATAGACGGCGTCATTGACACAGGTGACGAAAAGGGCGGCACGCATGGGCGGAGCATATGCGGTGCGCGGCGATACGCGTAAGACCCTTGGGAAGCGTGAAGAGCTGTCAGACATCGGATGAGTGGATGACTCTCCCGTCCCGGCACCGGAACGGACACAGGACCGGGCGCGGGACCGGACGCGGGGCCGGGCAGGGCTCGGGCTCGGGCTCGCGGCCGGGCAGGGGTCGGGCTCGCGGTCGGTCCGGCGTACGGCAGACTCGACGTGGTGAGAAAGATCTATGTCATCGGTATCGGAGCGGGCGACCCGGACCAGCTCACCGTGCAGGCGGTCGGGGCGCTCAACGAGGTGGATGTCTTCTTCCTCCTCGACAAGGGCGCGGAGAAGGCCGATCTCATCGGTCTCCGGCACGAGATCCTGCGCCGGCATGTCCGGGGCGACGCCTACCGGCTGGTGGAGGCCCGCGATCCGCTGCGGGCCCCCGCGGCCGACGGCTCCGCCTATCCCGGCACCGTCGACGACTGGCGCGGCCGGCGGGCCGCCCTCTACGAGCGCATGATCACCGACGAACTGGGCGAGGGACCGGACGGCGACCGGACCGGGGCGTTCCTGGTCTGGGGCGATCCCGCCCTGTACGACTCCACGCTCGGGATCCTGGACGAGGTCCTGGCACGGGGCACGGTCCGGTTCGAGTACGAGGTGATCCCGGGCATCAGCAGCGTCTCCGCGCTGGCCGCCAAGCACCGTGTCGGGCTGAACCGGGTGGGCGGGGCGGTACAGATCACCACGGGCCGACGGCTCGCCGAGGGATGGCCGGAGGGCGTCGACGACATCGTGGTGATGCTCGACGCGCACCAGTCCTTCCGGCACCATCTCGCGGCCGACCCGGTCATCCACTGGGGCGCCTATATGGGAATGGAGGACGAGATCCTGGTCTCCGGGCGGCTCTCGGAGGTGGCCGGCCGGATCGAGGAGCTGCGGTCGGCGGCCCGGGAGCGCAAGGGGTGGATCATGGACACCTATCTGCTGCGCCGGGATCCGGACCGCGACCGCGATGTCGACGAGGAATGACGGGGAGACTGAAACGTTCAAATCCACTCCCCCGGGTCAGCCCCCGGTCGCTCCCGCCGACCCTCGCCGGCCCCCGCCGGCTCCCGTCGATTCGGGCAGCACGGAATCGGCCGGTCCGGGCATCCTTCCCCTCCGGGCCCGTGACCGCCATCGCCTGAGGAGTCCCGGCGGCGGCCGGTGAGGCCGTCACCTATCCCGCGATTCCCGCCCCCGCGCCCATCACCGAGGTGTGCGGAAGCCCTCTGCGCGTCCGGCACGCACCCATTGCGGCCCCTGATTGAAACGTTTCATACCCCCTGTCAAGCATCGTAGGGCCGAGTCCGAGCGCCGAACAAGAGGTGTGCGCGGGGCCCGTGGGGGACGGGAGCCGAAGCGCCGCCGGGCGCGTTCCCGGCCGTGTCCTCGACCGGCCCCGACTTCCCGCCGTCGCCTCCTTGCGGACGGCGAGGCCCCTCGTACCGCCCGACGGACGCGGCGAGTTGGGGCGAAGGATCCTCTATGCCCCACTCCACACAGGACCTTGGGTCGAAGATTTTTGCTTCGGTCTTCAAAAATTGCGCAGATTCATAGACTTCCTGCGGCGCCGCTTCTAGCCTTTTCGCGTCCGCAGAGTCCCCACGAGCCGCAAGGACGTATGTCTGTGACACTCCCCCCAGCCCCAAGAGGCCGTTTGCTCCGGCGCGGTCTGTCAGCCTCCCTCTCCCTCGCACTCGCCGTGGCCGGGACGGCCGCGGCGGTGGTGCTCTCCACCGCGCCCGACGCCCAGGCGGCGGCGGTCCCCGCACCTTCTCCCCTCGACGTCCAGGGCCGCGGCGCGAGCGTGCCGTTCAAGGAGCAGGAGGCCGAGTACGCCGCGACCAACGGCACCCTGATCGGCCCCAACCGCCTCTACGGCACGCTGCCTTCGGAAGCCTCCGGACGGCAGGCCGTGACGCTCGACGCGGTCGGTGAGTACGTCGAGTTCACCCTCACCGCTCCGGCGAACGCGATGACGTTCCGCTACTCGCTGCCCGACAACTCCGCGGGCACCGGCCGGGACGCCGAGATCGACCTGCGGGTCAACGGCAACTCCCTCAAGAGCGTGCCGGTGACCTCCAAGTACGGCTGGTACTACGGCGGTTACCCGTTCAACAACAACCCGGGCGACACCAACCCGCACCACTTCTACGACGAGACCCGGACCATGTTCGGATCGACCCTGGCGGCCGGTACGAAGGTCAGGCTCCAGGTCTCCTCGACCGCCGCGTCTCCGACGTTCACCATCGATCTCGCGGACTTCGAGCAGGTGGCCGCGCCGATCGGCAAGCCCTCCGGGGCGCTCGACGTCGTCACCGACTTCGGCGCCGACCCGACCGGTGCCGCCGACTCCACCGCCAAGATCCAGGCGGCGGTCGACGCGGGCCGTACCCAGGGCAAAGAGGTCTACATCCCGCAGGGCACCTTCCAGGTGCGCGACCACATCGTCGTCGACAAGGTGACGCTGCGCGGCGCGGGCCCCTGGTACAGCGTGCTGACCGGACGCGACCCGTCCAACCGCAGCAAGGCCGTCGGTGTCTACGGCAAGTACGCCAATCAGGGCGGCAGCAGCAATGTCACCCTCAAGGACTTCGCCATCATCGGCGACATCCGTGAGCGCGTGGACAACGACCAGGTCAACGCCATCGGTGGCGCGATGTCCGACTCGGTCGTCGACAACGTCTGGATGCAGCACACCAAGTGCGGCGCCTGGATGGACGGCCCGATGAACAACTTCACCATCAAGAACAGCCGGATCCTGGATCAGACCGCCGACGGCGTCAACTTCCACATGGGCGTCACCAACTCGACGGTCACCAACACCTTTGTACGCAACACCGGTGACGACGGTCTGGCCATGTGGGCGGAAGCCGTACCGAACGTCAACAACAAGTTTACGTTCAACACCGTGATCCTGCCGATCCTGGCGAACAACATCGTCACCTACGGCGGCCGGGACATCACCATCTCCGACAACGTCATGTCGGACACGATCACCAACGGCGGCGGGCTGCATATCGCCAACCGCTATCCGGGGGTCAACTCCGGTCAGGGCACGGCGGTCTCCGGTGTGACCACCGCCGCGCGCAACACCCTGATCCGGGCCGGCAACAACGACTACAACTGGCGCTTCGGCGTCGGCGCGATCTGGTTCAGCGGACTCAACGAGCCGATCAACGCGACCGTCAACATCACCGACAGCGAGGTGCTGGACAGCTCCTACGCCGCGATCCATCTGATCGAGGGCGCGACGAACGGGCTGCGCTTCAACAACATCAGGATCGACGGCGCGGGTACGTACGCGCTCCAGATCCAGGCACCGGGGACGGCCTCGTTCACCAATGTGACCGCCACCCATATCGCCCAGTCCAACCCGATCCACAACTGTGTCGGCAGCGGCTTCCAGATCACCCAGGGAACCGGCAACTCGGGCTGGTACGCCAACCCGCCCGCGTGCACCGGCAACTGGCCCGACCCGGTGTGGACCAACGGCGGTGTGCCGGGCGGTCCCGGCACCCCGCCGACGACCCCGCCGACCACGCCTCCCACCACTCCGCCCACCACTCCGCCGGCGGAGACGGGCAATCTCGCCCTGGGACGCTCGGTCACCGAGTCGGGACACGCGGACGTGTACGGCGCGGGCAACGCGGTCGACGGCAACGCCAACACCTACTGGGAGAGCACCAACAACGCCTTCCCGCAGTCGATCACGGTGGATCTCGGCGCGGCCAAGGCCGTCAAGCGTGTGGTCCTGAAGCTTCCCCCGGCGTCCGCGTGGGCGACCCGCACACAGACGCTGAGCGTACTGGGGAGCACCACCGGTCCGTACAACACGCTGAAGGCATCGGCGAACTACACCTTCAACCCGTCGAGCGGCAACACCGCGACGATCAGTCTCGACGGAACGCCGGTCCGCTATCTGCGGCTGACGTTCACGGGCAACACCGGCTGGCCGGCCGCTCAGCTCTCCGAGCTGGAGGCCTACACCAGCTAGGGCGTGTTTCGAAAGTCCCGCCCGGCCCGCGACGAATAAGCACGAGGAACGAGCACGAGAAATAAGCACGGCGGACAACAGACGGAACGCCCGGCCGGTGACACCCCCGGCCGGGCGTTCTTGTCATACGGGAGCGCTCACCCGAATGGCCTATTCAGTCCCGCGCCACCCCCGTGAATGACCGTCAGCCGGTGAATACCACTCGCCGGGCGCGTGCCACCGGACGGTCCTACACTCGCCTATCAAGGCCCACTCCCGGGCACCTCCGTGGGATTCAGCATACGAACCGCGCGCCGGACCCATCGCAAAACAGGAGGCGTCATGACAGCCACCAGTACGAAGCGTCGCGGCTATCGAGAAGGGCTCGGCGGTGAACTGCTCGCGGAATTCCTTGGAACATTCGTACTGATTCTGCTCGGGTGCGGCTCGGTCGCCGTCGCCGTCGCCGGCCTTCCCGGCTCCGGCCGGCAGTCCGGACCCTTCGACGCCGCGAACTGGCTGATCATCTCCTTCGGCTGGGGTCTCGGGGTGGTCTTCGGTGTATACGTCGCCGGGGGTGTCAGTGGCGCGCATCTCAATCCGGCGGTGACGCTCGCCTTCGCCGCACGCAGGAACTTCGCCAGGAAGAAGGTACTCCCCTACTGGGGCGCGCAGTTCCTGGGAGCCTTCCTCGGGGCGGCGGTGGTCTTCAGCATGTACAGCTGGGCCATCAACGCGTTCGACAGCAAGGCGGGAATCGCCCGGGATCAGTCACTCTCCACCTTCTCCATCTTCGCCACCTTTCCGGCCGAGTACTTCGGAAATTCCTGGTGGGGTCCGCTTCTGGACCAGATCGTCGGTACCGGCGTCCTCGTCATGCTCATCTTCGCGCTCATCGATACGCGCAATACCGCTCCCGCGTCCAATCTCGGCCCTTTTCTGACCGGTTTCGTCGTCGTCGCGATCGGCCTCAGCGTCGGAACGAACGCGGGATACGCGATCAATCCGGCCCGTGACTTCGGACCGCGGCTGTGGACGTACATCATGGGGTGGGGCGACATCGCCATTCCGGGGACTTTCCAGTGGTTCAGCCATTACATGTGGATCCCCATCGTGGGCCCGCTGATCGGGGCACTCGTGGGATCCGTTGTCTACGACTTCTTCATCGGGCATGTGCTCGACGCCCGCCGCGGTGCCATGGAAGGACGGGAGGGCGGCCGGGCCGGGGACGCCGCGCCCGGCCCTGCCGCCGATGTCTAACGGCCGCCGATGTCCAACGGCTGTCGGTGTCCGGGTAAGTCTCTAGAGCGGGACGTCGTAGGTGTCGAGGCGTCCGCACATGCCGAATCCGCCGTGCGCCGCCGGAGACCGGGCATACAGCCGGGCCCCGGCGAGATACGAGGCGTCCCCCTCTTCGAGCCGGTCGAGCTGAGCACCGGTCTGCCGGGCGGCCTCCGCCGCGCCCGCCTCCCAGCGCTCGCGCCACCGGGCCACCCGGGGCCGTACGAGCGCGGCGGCGGTCCGCTGGAAGTCGAGCAGGGGCCGTGTGTCACCGGCCTCCCATGCCGTACGCAGCACCGTGAAGCCCTCGACGGCGAGATCGCGCCGCCGGCGCGCGAACACGGCCTGTTCGGCCTCGGACGCCTCCGCGGCGGAGGGGATACGGACGGCCCGCGCGTATGTCCCGGGGTCGGACAGATACTCCGGCGGCAGCGTGAGCACGGCGTCCCCTGCCTCCGGCAGTCCGCTGTTCTGCATCAGCACCACGATGCGCAGCCCGTCGTCGTTGACCAGCCGGTGGATGGTGCCCGGCGTGAACCAGACAAGGGCCCCGGGCGCCAGCGGTGTGACGGCGAAGCCCTCGGGGCCGAGCGTCTGGACGGCTCCCCGCCCCGCCGTCACCACATACCCCTCGGAGCAGGTGAGATGAAGATGCGGGGTGCCTCCCCGCACTCCGTCGGCGGCCTCCCACTCGTACACGCGCAGATGCGATACGGCGACGGCTCCCGGCAGTCCGGCGAAGCCCCCCGGCGAAGTCACCATCTCTGTTCCCACCGGCTCCTCGCCTTCGCGGTCGTGCGGGACGCATTGAGCGAGCACATTCAGCAAGCGCTTTCTACGCAGAACGTAGGGTCACCGCACACCGCTGTCAACGGGGCGGCCCCACGATCCAGGAGGTGGCTCGGGATCCAGGAGGCGGCCCAGGACCCCGTCAGGCCGGAATCCCGTCGCCGTCCGCGGCGTGCAGATCGAACACGACCTGGACCCGCTTGCCGACCGGGACCCGCTCGGCGACGAGCCGGTCGCTCAGCGCGTCGACGATCTCCATACCGTGCCCGCCCAGCCGGCCGGGGTCCCGCTCAAAGCGGCGCGGCAGGGTCGTGCTGCTGTCGTACACGGTCACGATCAGCCGCCGGTCCGTGCCCTCCAGCTCCAGCAGATACGGTCCACGGCTGTGCCGCTCGGCATTGGTGACCAGCTCACTGACGACGAGCAGCACATCACCGCTTCTCCTGTCGCCGAGCACGGCACACCACTCCGCTTCGAGCCGCTGGAGAAACCGGGCGGTGACTCGCCGGGCCTCCGCCGTGGACCCCGGTGAGCCCAGGAATTCCCGCGCCAGGCGCAGTGCCCGCACCGAGTCGGCCAGAGGCGCCAGAGTCGCACCGATGACGGTCTGTCCGTTCATACGCCCATACACTCCCGTCCGCGCATCTATGAGGGCGATGCGGGGACCCCCCTAACCCTCTTCCCTTCTGCCCCCGAACGCCGTCGGTATGCACGTCGTCCCCGGTGGACGCACACCTGCCCCGGTGAACGGAGCGCGGAAGCGGCCCATGTGGCGGGCCCCGGGGAGCGGAGGTTTCATGGAAGACAAAGCGTCATCAATCTGGACGACCCGGAACAGAGAAGACGATCCGGAACAGAGAAAGCGGGCACACTCATGCCGTTCGTCACCGTCGGGCAGGAAAACACCGGCTCCATAGACATCTACTACGAGGATCACGGCATGGGACAGCCCGTGATCCTGATCCATGGTTACCCGCTCGACGGGCACTCCTGGGAGAAGCAGGAACGCGTCCTGCTGGCCACCGGGTACCGGGTCATCACGTACGACCGGCGGGGCTCGGGCAACTCCAGCCGCCCCACGTTCGGTTACGACTACGACACCTTCGCCGAGGACCTCAGGATCCTCATCGACCACCTGGGCATCTCCGACGCGGTGCTGGTCGGCTTCTCCATGGGCACGGGAGAGGTCACGCGCTATCTCGGCAAGTACGGTTCCGGGCGGATCAGCAAGGCCGTACTGCTGGGCGCCATACCGCCGTTCCTCCTCAAGACCGACGACAACCCCGAGGGGCTCGACCGGTCCGTCTTCGAGGACATCAAGTCCGCCGTCGCCGCCGACCGCCCGGCCTATATGAAGGTGTTCGTCAACAACCTCTACAACGTCGACCACTACCGCGGCTCCCGGATCAGTGACGAGGCGTGGACGTTCAGCTTCAACACCGCCCTGGCCGTCTCGGCCCACGCCGCCTACGCCTGTGTCGACACATGGCTGACCGACTTCCGCGCGGACCTGCCGAACATCGACGTACCCGTGCTGCTCATGCACGGGACCGACGACCGG
Source organism: Streptomyces sp. NPDC055025 (assembly GCF_053608565.1). Taxonomy (NCBI): domain Bacteria; kingdom Bacillati; phylum Actinomycetota; class Actinomycetes; order Kitasatosporales; family Streptomycetaceae; genus Streptomyces; species Streptomyces sp. NPDC055025. The sequence continues at coordinate 64,913 of NZ_JBSGVS010000027.1, read as the reverse complement.
GTCCTTCCGTACGTGAACACGGCGAAGCGGCTTCCGGGGCTCATCAAGGATCTGACCTTCGTCACCGTCGACGGCGGCCCGCACAACATCGCCTGGACCCACTCCGAGATCGTCAACCCGGCGCTGATGGACTTCCTCAAGGCCTGAGTTCCTCCCGGTCTCAAGGCTTCAGCAGGGAGCGCGCGCGGGCGGCGCGCACGGCGGCGGTGAGACCCTCGATGTCGTACGCGCCGTGGTGGCGCCGCCCGTTGACGAAGAAGGTCGGCGTGCCCGAGACACCGCTCACATCGGCCGTCTCCACATCCTCGGCGACCCGCGCGGCGCCCTTGTGATCGCGCAGATGCCGGTGGAAGCGGTCGGTGTCCAGCCCGACCTCCGCCGCGTAGCGGAGCAGATCGGCGGGGCGCAGATCGCCCTGGTGGTCGAGCAGGAGATCGTGCATCTCCCAGAAGGAGCCCTGCTCCGCCGCGGCCTCCGCCGCCTCCGCCGCGAGCTGGGCGCCGGGGTGGACATCGGTGAGCGGAAGATGGCGCCATACGTACCGGACGTCTCCCGAGTCCGCGAGCAGTTCACGGATGACGGGCTCCGCCAGCCCGCAGTAAGGGCATTCGAAGTCGCCGTACTCGACGACGGTCACCGGCGCCTCCCTCGGACCGCGCACCTGGTCGCGGTCAGGATCGACGGGTGTCGACAGATCGACAACGGACTCCGCCCTGCCCAGCAGCGCGCTGCTCCGGCGGCGCCGGGGCAGCAGCCAGATCACCCAGGTGACCAGCCAGGTGGCGGCGAAGGAGCAGAGCACGGCGGCGAGAATGCCGATCTTCGCCTGTTCGAGCCGGGTGCCGTCGAAGGCGAGGGCGGCGATCAGCAGGGAGACGGTGAAACCCACTCCCGCGATGGTGCCTCCCGCCGCGGTGGCGCCCCAGCCGACGGGCGGGCGCAGCCGTCCCCGGCTCAGTCCGGTGGTCAGCAGCGAGGCGCCGAGGATACCGATGGGCTTGCCGAGCAGATAGCCGAAGAGGATGCCCAGGGTGACCGGAGAGCCGAAGGCGTCCGCCAGCCGGTCGCCGCTGATGGTGATACCGGCGTTGGCGAGGGCGAAGACCGGCACGATCACATAGCTCGTCCAGGGGTGGTACATCCGCTGGAGCCGCTCGTTGGGCGAGATGGCGGTGGCCAGTCCGGCCCGTACCGAGCGTTCCAGCTCCGGTGTGGGCTGCTCGCGGAAGAGCCGGAACAGCCCGGTCGCCCGCTCCAGATCGCTGCGTGCCGCCGGGTAGGCGGAGGTGATCAGCCCCAGGGCGAGACCTGTGACGATCGGGTCCACACCGGATTCCAGTACGGCCACCCACAGCGCCACCGCGAGCACCGCGTACAACGCGCCGCGGCGCACTCCCGCGGCCCGTACGAGCAGGATCACACCGAAGATCGCCAGGGCCGCGACCAGCGCGATCACATCGACATGGCCGCTGTAGGCGATCGCGATGACGCCGAGTGCCACGAAGTCGTCCACCACGGCGACGGTCAGGATGAAGGCCCGCAGCCCCCGGGGCAGCCGGGTGCCGAACACGGCGAGGATGCCCAGCGCGAACGCCGTGTCGGTGGACATGGCGGCGCCCCAGCCGTGCACCGACGGGTCGCCGGCGGTGAGCGCGAGGTAGATCGCGACCGGTACGACCATGCCGCTGAGGCCGGCGATCATCGGAAGGGCGACCCGTTTCCGCTCGCGCAGTTCGCCCATGTCGAACTCGCGGCGTGCCTCCAGGCCGACGACGAAGAAGAACAGCGTCATCAGTCCGCTGTTCACCCACTCGCGCAGCCCCAGGGAGACCCCGGCGGAGCCGACTCGGACCGAGAGGTCCGTCGTCCAGAAGGCGGCGTACGTACCGGGCCCGGTGTTGGCCCACACCAGTGCGGCCAGGGCCGCGCCCAGCAGTACGGCGGCGCTGCCGGTCTCCGTGCGCAGGAAGTCACGGAGCGGGGTCCGCAGGTCGTCGCCGTATGTGGTCTGGCCGGAAAGGCGCGGGGTCGCCGGGTCGACGGTCACCTGGCCATTCTGCTGCGACCCGTGCCGTCGGCGCCTGACGAGCCCCTCCGGGGCCGGCCGCCGGACCGCTCCGCCCCGGCCGGCTCAGGCGGACTTCTCGCGGCGCTCGCGCTTTCCGCGCGGTACGAGCGTCGGATTGACGTTGTCGAGCACGGTGGCGCGGTCGACCACGACCCGGGCGACATCGTCCCTGCTGGGGACCTCGTACATCACGTTCAGCAGGACCTCTTCGAGGATCGTGCGCGCCGCGCGGGCACCGGTGCGGCGCAGCAGCGCCTGTTCGGCGACGGCGGCGACGGCGTCCTCGGTGAACTCCAGCTCCACCCCGTCGAGGTCGAAGAGCTTCTGGTACTGCTTGAGCAGCGCGTTGCGCGGCTCGGTGAGGATACGGGTCAGCGCGGTCCGGTCCAGCGGCTGTACGGTCGCCAGCTTCGGCAGCCGGCCGACCAGTTCCGGGATCAGTCCGAACTTCAGCAGATCCTCCGGCAGCACATCGGCGGAGGCGGTCCGGCCCTCCCGCTCCTCCTTGCTGTGGAGCGAGGCGCCGAATCCGATGCCCTGGCGTCCGACGCGCTGTTCGACGATCTGCTCCAGACCGGCGAAGGCACCGCCGACGATGAACAGCACATTGGCCGTGTCGATCTGGATGAACTCCTGCTGCGCGTGCTTACGGCCGCCCTGCGGCGGTACGGAGGCGACCGTGCCCTCCAGGATCTTCAGCAGCGCCTGCTGGACGCCCTCGCCGGAGACATCGCGGGTGATCGAACGGTTCTCCCCCTTGCGGGCGACCTTGTCGATCTCGTCGATGTAGATGATCCCGGTCTCGGCCTTCCTGACGTCGTAGTCGGCCGCCTGGATCAGCTTGAGCAGGATGTTCTCGACGTCCTCCCCCACATAGCCGGCCTCCGTGAGCGCGGTGGCGTCGGCGATCGCGAACGGCACGTCGAGCATCCGGGCGAGGGTCTGGACGAGATAGGTCTTGCCGCAGCCGGTCGGGCCGACCAGCAGGATGTTGGACTTGCCGAGTTCGACCTGTTCCTCGCCGGAGCCCGGCCGCCCGCCGCCGCCGGCCATCGATCCGACGCGTTTGTAGTGGTTGTAGACCGCCACCGCGAGTGTCCTCTTGGCGCTCTCCTGCCCGATGACGTACTGCCCCAGGAAGTCGAAGATCTCGCGCGGTTTCGGAAGATCCGGCAGCGCGCCCCCGAAGGGCGCGCCGAGGTCCTCGGTGATCAGCTCGTTGCAGAGCCCCACACACTCGTCACAGATGCAGACCGGGCTCGGACCCGCGATCAGCTTCTGGACCTGCTTCTGGTTCTTCCCGCAGAACGTGCACTTCAGCAGGGTGCCGCCGTCACCGATGCCTGCCACGCGGAAATATCTCCTCAAGCGTTGAACGGCCCGACTCCCGGTCGGCGTATCCGGATGCTCGGACCATATGACACGAACATCTGAATGGCTCACGGTATCTTGAAGCGCGATGGACAGCAACGCGGGGACGTGTGAGGACGATGGGCCGGCTCAGCAGGGCACAGGCGCAGGAGCGCAACCGCGCCAAGGTGCTGGCGGCGGCCAGAGGTGAGTTCGCCGAGCACGGCTTCCGTGACGCCAAGGTGGACGGAATCGCCCAGCGCGCGGGGCTGACCCGTGGCGCGGTCTACTCCAACTTTCCCGGTAAACGGGCCCTGTACTTCGCGGTGCTGGCCGATCTCGCCGAGCGCGCGCCGGAGCCGCCGCATCCGGAGCCCGGCCGTACCGCCCGTGAGGCCCTCGGCCTGCTCGCGCGCGCCTGGGTGGCCCGGCTGCCGCTCGCCGATGTCGGCGAACAGCACGGTGTGGCGCGGCTCGGTATGTATCTGCTGCCCGAGGTGCTCGCCGAGGAGCGGACCCGGCGGCCGTTCGCGCAGCTCATGAAGGTGGACGCGATCCTGCTGGGGCTCGCTCTGGAGGGACTGCGGCCGGCCGGCGCGCCGGCCGGCAGTCTGGTACGGGTCGCGGAGGCGGTGCTCACGACCCTGCACGGCGCGAACCAGTTGGCCGCCGCCGCGCCGGGGTTCATCGAGCCCTTCAATGTCGTCAGCGCCTGCGAGCAGCTCGCGGGCCTCGATCTCCACGACTGGTGGCCGCCCGCGCATGTGATCACTCAGGTACGGGAGACCGACGAGCCGTGGTCGCCGCCGCGCGCGCTGGACGCGGTGCGCGGCGAGCCCGCCCTGCTCGCGGGCGACGGTGTGGTGGCCGTCCTGGGACTGCACCGGCTGGAGGCCGTCGAGGAGGCGGTACGGGCCGCTCCGCCGGGGACCCGGGTCACGGCGGTCGTGGTCACCGGGGATCCCGATGAACTGGCGCCGCTGGCGCGGCTGGCCGTCGCGGAACTCTGCCGCTGTCTGCGGCAGGCTTTCCCGCCCTCGGCGTGGCCGCGTGTACAGGTGGTGTTCGACGAGTCGGGCGTCCTCGCCGCGGCGGCCGGCCTGCCCGCCGTCAGCGACGGCACCGAGGCGGCCGTCCGGATCGAGGCGGACAGGATCGTCGCGTGCGCCGACGGCCGTGGCGCGTGCCACGCGGTCACCTCGGCCCTGACGGCCGCGTCCGGGGCCTCAGGGACAGGTGCGGACGCGGGCTCTTCGCCCGAAAGCCGTACGCCTGGCGGCCGTCCCTCCGGCGACCGTGGACGGAGCGGCCGTACCCCCGCCGGCCCGAGCGGCCGGCCGGCCCTCGGCTGAGCCGGTCCACGGACCCGTCCGGACGCCCGGCCCGTTCCCGCCCCCCGTTCCCGCCCCCCGTTCCCGCCTCCCCGGTTCCGGCCTCCCCGCGCCCGGTTCGGCGCGGACCGGGGTCACCCTCGCGGTCCCGCGACGGCACAGCGCCCTCCCCTCCGGCCTCGTCGGCCGGACGGGAGGGCGCTCGCTCGGTGCGATGGCGGGACTCCGGTCGGATCCGGGTCAGAAGGTCATGCTCCAACTGTCCAGATAGCCCGGGGGAACGGTGAAGATGCCCGGGGTGTCGTCCTCGACCCGGAGGGTCCAGGTGCCGTTGGCGGGGACGGCCGAGGCGTCGACGGTGTAGGTCGCGTTCAGCTCAGGTCCGGGGCCGTAGACGAAGTCCTTCACCCGGATCCTCGTACCGTCCTCGCTGATCAGGTCGATCACCTGGCCGCCGGCGAAGGCGTGGAAGAGATGGACCGTCACCTTGAGGTCGCCGGAGGCATTGCCTTCCCGGCCGGTGACGATGATCGGGGAGGTGGCGACACCCCAGTTGGGGATGGAGTACCGGGCGGGATTGACGAAGAAGTCACCGCCGGAGGCCAGGACGGTCCAGGTGAAGGGGACCTTCAGGGTCTCCGCCGCCGCGTTTCGGACGATGACGGTGGTGGTGAAGGTGCCGGCCGTCGTCGGCGTACCGGCGATCAGACCGGTGCCGGGGTCGATCGACATACCGCCGGGGAGACCGGTGGCCGAGTAGGTCAGACCGCCCGGCCGTGAGGTCGTCGCCTCGATCTGCCGGCTGGTCGGCTGGCCGACCGCCGCGTCGCGGGTGGACGGTGCCGTCACGGCGATGTGATTGACGTAGCGGGGACCGACGTTGACGGCGGCCCAGGCGTTGCCGACGGCCTCGTACGCGTCGCTGGACCTGCCGAACAGATCGGCGGCGGCCTGGAGGGTGGCCACGCGCGCGCCCGCGTAGTCGGTGCCGCTGGTCATATAGAGGGTCAGCGCCCGGTACCAGACGTTGGTGGCGTTGTGCAGACCGAGGCCCGCGACGGGCCGGCCGTCGTAGGTGGGGCTGTCGTAGCGGACGCCCTCGACGGTCTTCTCCCCGCTGCCCTCGGCGAGCAGATAGAAGAAGTGGTTGCCCACACCCGAGCTGAAGTGCGGGTCGAGCGAATCGGTCTCGGGGGTCCAGTAGTCCTGGGAGGTGCCCTTGGCGGAGGCGTCCTTGGAGGGCCTGTCCAGATGGCGCAGCGGTCCGCCGGTCCCGCGTACGTCGTCGAGTTCACCGATCTGGTAGTCGGGTACGTCGGTGGCGCTGTCGGCGTAGAACTCCGCGGCGGTGGCCATGATGTCGCTGGTGGCCTCGTTCAGACCGCCGGACTCGCCTTCGTAGTCCAGGTCGGCGGTGGCGAAGGTGACGCCGTGGGTCATCTCATGGGCGGCGATGTCGAGAGAGGTCAGCGGCCGGGCGTTGCCGATCCCGTCGCCGTAGGTCATGCAGAAGCAGTTGTCGTCCCAGAAGGCGTTGGCGTATCCGTCGCCGTAGTGGACGCGGGAGTACGCGCCGACGCCGTTGTCGGCTATGCCGTTGCGGCCGAACCGGTCGTGGTAGAAGTCCCAGGTCTTCTGGGCCCCGTAGGCCGCGTCCACGGCCGCCGTCTGGCGGTCGGCGGTGGTCCCGTCGCCCCAGATGTCGTCGGTGTCGGTCAGCAGCGTGCCGTTCCCGCCCAGGGTCAGGTCGTAGGTGCTGTGGCCGCCGCGCTGGGGATCGGTCAGTTCGTAGACGTCTCCGTCGCGCACCGAGCCGATCCGCACCGTACCGCTGTACTGGCTGTTGCCCGTGCCGGCGTGGATCCGCTCGTGGCTCTGGAGCCGGGCACCGGTCCTGGCGTCGGTCACCACGCGCAGTTCGCTGGGGGTGCCGTCCTCCTGGACACCGGTGACAACGGATTCCCAGGCCAGCGCGGGTGTGCCGGCGCCCACCCAGACGACCAGCCTCGGCGCTCCTTCCGGGGCGGCCCGGCCGGTCCTCTCGTCCTCGGCGACGGCGAGCGCCGACTTCTTCGCCGCCGTGGCCGTGAGAGCGGCCTTGGTCGTCGGCACCGAGACCGCCGCGTCCGACGCCTTGGTGACGGTACGGGCACCGGTCCGTTCATGGACGACCAAGTCGCCGCCGAGTACGGGGAGTCCGGCGTAGATGCGTGCGTAGCGGGTGTGCAGGGTGCCGTCGGCGTCCTGGACGACATCCTTCGGTACGAGCTTCTCCTGATCGCCCAGCTTCAGCGAACGGGCGGTGGCGGGAGCCGAATCGGCGGCGGCCCCGAGCAACTCCGCCCGCCGCGCGGGAGAGAGCCCGACGGGGGCGGCGCCGGGTCTCGGCTCCGCCGCGATCTGCCGTGGTGCCCGGTCCGCGCCGGCCGGCGCGGCGGGGACGGCACCCGAGGCGGGGAGCGCCGGGACGAGAAGCACGGCCACGGCGACAGCCGCCGTCGCCGCCAGACGCCCGCGGGTGGAGGTCCGGCGAGGGGAGGGAGGAGATATGTGAGACAACGTTGTCCTGGTGCGGAAGATGTTCGTCACTCCTGCGGCTTCCTTCTGTCCGGCCTTGGATGACGGCCGGTGGTGACGGGGGAACCGGAGGCTGGGGATCCCCGGCGAGAAGACCTGCGATACGACGTCCGTGCGGTATGCAGATAGTTTCAGCGGGACATCGGATTGTCATCACTGCGGAGATCATTGTCCGAGAGTCGGTCAGCTGTCCGACGCGGGTCGCTGTCATATGCCGGTGATCACATGGGGCTTTACCGGACGGCAACACCACGCTTACCGGTCACTTTGGCTTGTTCCTGTCATGACGTCATGACGGGTGTCCGGGACGGGGCATAGCGGACGATCCATCAGGAACTGTGTGGTGAAGGCGGGAACGGTGTGGCGAAGGCCGTCACCCCGTACCCTGCCGGTGGCCGCCTCGGACTCCCCCGGCCCGTCTTCAGAGGAGCGATCCACGTGAGTGCAGCACCCGTACGCTTCGGCCTGGTCGGCACCGGCTGGCGGTCGGAGTTCTTCGTCCGGCTGGCGCGGAAGCTGCCCGGCCGGCTCGCGGTCTCCGGTGTGGTGACCCGGTCCGCGGAACGTGCCGCCGAGGTCGAGGCCTCATGGGGAGTGCCCGCCTTCCGCGGCATCGATGAACTGCTCGCGGGCTCCGGGGCGCCGGGGTCCGCGGGGTCGCCGGAGTCCCCTGGAGTGCCGGAGTTCGTCATCCCGTCCGTGCCGTGGTCCGTCACTCCTGAGGTGACGAAGGACCTCGTACGCCGCGAGGTGCCCGTACTGGCCGAGACACCGCCCGCGGCCGACCTCGAAGGACTGCGGGACCTCTGGCGCGAGACCGGCGGCAGCGGACTGGTCCAGGTGGCGGAGCAGTATCCGCTGATGCCGGGGCACGCGGCGCGGCTGGCCCTGCTGCGGGAGGGAGTGATCGGCGAGGTGACATCGGTGCAGATGTCCTCCACCCACCTCTACCACGCGGTTTCCCTGATCCGGCACACCCTGGGGGCGGGCTTCGAGCCCGCCACGGTGACCGCGAGGTCCTTCACCGCCCCGCTCGCCGATCCGCTGTCCAGGGAGGGCTGGGCGGACGATCCGACACCCAAGGACGCCTCGACGACCATCGCGCTGCTGGACTTCGGCGGGCGGATGGGACTGTACGACTTCACGGACAACCAGTGGTGGAACCCGCTGCGCGGCCGGCGCATGGTCGTCCGCGGTTCGCTGGGTGAGATCGTCGACGACCAGGTGGTGAGGATGGCGGACCCGCGGACCCCCGTGGAGTCGCCGCTGGTCCGCCGCCGTACCGGAACGGACCTCAATCTGGAGGGCGTCGAACTGCACCACATCACCTTCGACGGGCGGGTGGTGTACCGGAACGAGTACGTCGGGGCGAACCTCTCCGAGGACGACCTGGCCGTCGTCGACCTGCTGTGCCGTACGGGTGCCTGGGTGCGCGGCGAGGCCCCGGAGCCCTATCCGCTCGCCGAGGGCTGCCAGGACCACCAGATCAGCCTGGCGATCGAGGAGGCCGCGCGCACCGGGGCCGCGGTGACCACGACGCGGGAGGCCTGGGCCGGCTGAGGGCCCACGGGCGGCCGGTCAGTGGTCGATGACGTCCCGCCAGGAGTGCCGCGGTACGAAGCCCAGCACCTCGCGGGCGCGGTCGATGCTCAGCAGGGTCTCGTACGTTCCGATCTCGCGGGTCAGCTCGACGCCGGGGAACACCTCGGCGAGCAGTTCGGCGGAGGGCCGCCGCATGATGGTGTCCGCGGCTGCGATGACGAAGCTCCGCGCGCCGGTCACCTCCGCCGTGAGCGAGAGACGGCAGGCCTCCGCCACATCCCGTGCGTCGACATACCCCCAGAGGTTCCACTTCCGCAGATGCGGATCCGGCCAGTAGCCGGGGACATGGCGGTAGTCCTCCTCGAGGTGGACATTGGAGAGCCGCAGCGCGACGAAGGGGATCCCGGACCACTCGGCGACATGCCGGGCCGTCGTCTCGGCCGTCACCTTGGAGAGCGCGTAGGTCGAGGTGGGGTACGGGTAGTGGTCCTCGTCCACCGGCGCGTAGCGGGGCGGGACGTCGAACGGAAGGCCGAGGGTGGTCTCGCTCGACGCCCACACCACCCGGGACACCTTGTTCTGCGCGGCGGCGAGGAAGACGTTGTTGTTCATCACCGTGTTGGTGTTCAGCGTGTGGGCGGCGGGGAAGAGGCCGGGCGCCGGGATATTGGCCAGATGGACCACCGCGTCGACATCCCGGAGGGCGTCGACCGCCTGTCCGTAATCCGTCAGGTCCGCCCCGAGGAGGGATGTCCCGATCCCGGCCATCCTCTCCCGGTCGGCGGGACCGGCGACGATGTCCACGGCGACGACGTCGTACCCGTGCTCCAGCAGATCCGCGACAACGACACGGCCCGTCTTCCCGTTGGCACCGGTTACAGCGACTGTGGTCATGGGAGTGCTCCCCACTCGGCGTTCTTCTTACGGCTCACGGCTGACCGCTCGTGCCTCATCCTCTCCCGCCGGTGCCGGGACGACATCACCGGCCCGTGCGAGACCCGTGTCACGGCCGAGCGGGGACGGCTACGGACGGGCGCGGACGGCTACGGGCTCCGTGGGGCGCGTACTCCTGGGTCCCGGACTCCACGGGCCGCGTACTCCATGGGCCGCGTACTCCATGGGCCGCGTACGTCATGAGCCGCGTCCGTCATGAGCCGCGGACTTCAGGTCTGGGTCCGGCGGACGCATTCGGCGACCATGGCGTGCAGACTTCCGGTGCGCCGCAGCACATCTCGCTGTACGCGTGCGCCGTTGCCCGTCCTCAGCAGCCGGCCGAGGCCGTCCTCGGCGAGCGGCAGGTCCCCGTGGTCCCGCAGAGCGTCCCGGACATGGGCCAGTAAGGAGCGTACGACCGCTTCGGCGGGGGCGGGCCTCATCGTGAGGGGGTCGACCAGCCGGTCCTCCAGCCCCGAGCGGCCCGCTCGCCAGGAGGCGAGCCGAAGCGACCCGACGCGGTGCGGCAGGGGCCGTTCCCGATCCCGCCACTCGCGCGCGGCCGTCTCGACCAGACCCCGCACCAGCGCGGCCAGCAGAACCGTGGTCGAGGCGTCGAGGCACACGTCGGCCACCCGCACCTCGACGGTGGGGTAGCGCTCCGCGAGCCGCGCGTCGAAATAGGCCATCGCCGGATCCCGCAGCACACCGGTGGCGACCATGGAGGCCACATAGTCGTGGTACGCGGCGGCGGACCCGAATATCTCCACCGGTCCTGCCGAGGGCCAACGCCCCCACACCCGGCTGCGATAACTGCTGTAGCCGCTGTCCTGCCCCCGCCAGAACGGTGAGTTGCCGGTGAGCGCGAGCAGCACCGACAGCCATGGTCTGATCCGGTCGAGGACGGCGACTCCCTCCTCGTCCGACTCCACGGACACATGGACGTGACAGCCGCAGGTCAACTGCGCGCGGGTGATCGGCCCGAACTCGCGCTCCATCCAGAGATAGCGGTCGTCCGGATTGATGGCGGACTCGAAGGGCAGGGGAGAAGTCGCCAGCGCGGCCACGGCGGCCCCCGCCTTCCCCGCGTACTCGGCCGCTTCCGCACGCCGTTCGCGTATCTCCGCCGCCAGCTCCGTCATCTCCGTCCGCGGGCAGGTCGCGAACTCCAGTTGCTGCCCGTGGAGTTCCTTCTGGAAGCCGCCATCGCCGCCCCCGGCCCGGCCGGCCGCCTCCAGCACGGCCGCCGACACGGCATAGGGCTCCCAGGTGGCCGCGTCCACCAGCAGTAACTCCTCCTCGACGCCGACGCTGCGCAACAGGGCCACCTCTCCACGCAACCGACATGTCTCGCGGCCCCCTCGGTCTCCGATCACCACCCGCGAACCCGTGATCCCGGTGTCGGGACCTCGGTGCCGGCCGCGTCGGGGGCTGCCCCGCTTCACCTACGGGGACCGGAACCGTACGGCACGGCCACCGGGCAAGGGAAGGGCGCCTTCCTGAACCCGACGGTATGCCGCGGCGCCGCCGGCTCCACGTATCGGCCGGAACCGTCCGTTCACCCGATTGCGAAGTCCGGGAGGACATAACGCCATGGGCTGAGAACACTGGACCCACCGGCGGAGAGCCCAGTCCTTCCCCTGTCTTCCCCCGCGTGGATCACACACGTCTCCGGCCGCCGGACGGGGGCTGTTCCATGACGGGCGGCCGCTTGAGGCGCCCGCCTCGGTCCGCGACGTCAGCGCTTGTCGGTCCCGGTCGTGCTGGACGGAAGAGGAGAGGTCGGATGGCTGGGTACGCGTTTCGCCGGCTGGGCATGTCCGCGGCAGCCGGATTCATCGCACTGAGCCTGGTCTCGTGCGACTCCCCAGGGCGCGGGGCGGCCTTCCCGCCGCACGCCCACCCGTCCCACGCGGGCGCCCGGAGCGGGCCGTTCACGCGGAAGATGGACGAGAGCATGCGGCTCATGGCCGAGGCCATGGCGGATTCGCGGATGACCGGCGATCCCGACCATGACTTCGCGGCGGCGATGGTGGCGCATCACCAGGGCGCCGTCGACATGGCCAAGGCGGTCCTGGAACACGGCACGGACCCTGTTCTGCGGCGGCTGGCCCAGGAGATCATCGTCACGCAGCAGCAGGAGATCGGCGTCATGAAGGGCCGGATGACGGCCATGTCCCCGGGCCGCCGGGACGCGGAGCGCGGTGCGCCCGGCCGGAATCCGGGGCCCGCCGAGCCGATACGGCGGCCCGCGGAGCCGGTACGTCCGGGTGAGCCGGTACGTCCGGGCGGGGAGGTGCCCGGCGGGGGGAGCGGAACGGATACGGGAACGGTCATCCCGATATCCGGGCAGGACCGCGTCTACACCGCCGACCAGACGTCGAACACCGTCTCCGTGATCGATCCCGCCGCCAACCGGCTCCTGGGCGTGATCCGCCTCGGCGACCCCGTGCCGGGTGCGCTCAGTCCCCTGTACCGGGGTCAACTGCTCGTCCACGGGATGGGTTTCTCACCGGATCACCGAACCATCGCCGTCGTCTCCATCGGCTCCAACTCGGTCACCCTGATCGAGACCGCGACGAACAAGGTCAAGGGCGTGGTCTACATCGGGCGTTCGCCGCACGAGACGTTCTTCACGCCCGACGGCCGCGAACTGTGGGCGACCGTACGGGGCGAGGACTACGTATCGGTGATCGACCCCGTCCGGATGAGGGAGAAGCGCCGTGTCAGGACGGCGAACGGACCGGGGATGGTGCTGTTCCGGCCGGACGGGCGGTACGCCTTCGTACCCTCCAGCTTCACCCCCGAGGTGGATGTGGTGGACACCCGGACCTACCGGGTCGTGGCCCGCGTCCCGCAGGCCAGCCCCTTCTCGCCCAACCTCGCGGTGAGCCGTGACGGAACCGAGGTGTGGTTCACACTGAAGGACTCCGGCAAGACGCAGGTGATGAGCGCCCGGCCGCCCTTCCGTATCCTCGCCACGCTCGACACCGGACCGATCACCAATCACGTCACCCTGGTCGACAACGCCAAGGGCCACTTCGGTTATGTGACCGTCGGCGGCGAGAACATGGTGAAGGTGTACCGGCGCGGCAGGACACCCGCCCTGGTGGCGACCATTCCCACCGGCGATCTGCCGCACGGCATCTGGGTCTCGGGAGACGGCACCCGGGTCTACGTCGGGCTGGAGAACCAGGACGCCGTCGCGGCCGTCGACACCCTGCGGAACCGGGTGATCGCCACGATCCCCATCGGCCAGCAGCCGCAGCAGTTGCTGTACGTTCCCCGGGCCGTCCCCTCCGGCAAGGGCACGGACCATCTGATGCCCCTCGGAGTCGCGGGCCTCGCCGGTCACCTCACGCTCACCGCGCCGGAGGGCAGCGGCGGACGCGGCCACGCCACCGTCTCCGTGAACGCGCTCGGCGCTCTGGACCTCCTCCAGGTCGCCGCGACCGGTCTGGAACCCGGGAAGGACTACACGCTCTGGCTCACGGAGAACCGGACGGCGCCGTTCGGCCGCAAGGAAGCGCTCACGATGTTCACCACGAACGCGGCGGGCGCCCAGGTCAGCCAGGCGATCGGCCTGCTGCGGGAGGTACTGACCCCCACCGCGGCGGAGCGGGCGACGGTCCATGAGCGCTTCCTGATCATCACGCGCGCGGACGGCGGCGCTCCCGTGGCCATCCAGGAATCCCGCGAACCCATGCCGCCGACACCAGGTCTGGTACCGGACCCGGCACCCGCGGCGGGATAACGGAACGCGATCAGCCCCGGCCACCGCCGTTCCCGCGCCTGGATCGTCCCCCATCGCGATCATCCGGTCAGTGGCGGCCCCGGCGGTTCTACCGGTGGGCGGTCTTCGCGATCCGCCCGCCCCGGCTCTCCAGGGCCTGACAAGGGCGCTCATACGCCGGACGGCCGTACGCACACACACCGGCGGTGTCGACAGTCCCGTTCGCCGGCGGGACAGCCGTTCGCCGGCCCGACCGGCCGTTCACCGGCTGGACGGCCGCGGACCGCGGATATCGCGCGGCCCGCCCCCAAAACTGGAAGAATTAACCCGAAAGGGGTAATCGCGATAGAGAGGACATCGGGTCATGGCAACCGTTTCCACACCGGGCGGCACGGCGACCGCCGACGTCCTGCCCCTCACCGACGGGTTCCACCTGGTCGTCGACGCGCTCAAGCTCAACGACGTCGAGGTCATCTACGGAGTGGTCGGCATCCCGGTCACCGACCTGGCCCGGGTCGCGCAGGCGTCGGGTATCCGCTACATCGGCTTCCGGCACGAGAGCGACGCGGGCCACGCGGCCGCGGCGGCCGGTTTCCTGACCAAGCGGCCGGGCATCTGCCTGACGGTGTCCGCCCCGGGCTTCCTCAACGGACTGGTCGCGCTCGCGGACGCCACCACGAACTGCTTCCCGATGGTCCAGATCTCCGGGTCCAGCGAGCGGCACATCGTCGACCTCAAGCAGGGCGACTACGAGGAGCTGGACCAGCTGGCGGCGGCCACCCCGTTCGCCAAGGCCGCCTACCGGGTGGACCGGGTCGAGGACATCGGCCGCGGCGTCGCCCGTGCGATCCGCAGCGCGGTCTCCGGCCGCCCCGGCGGCGTCTACCTCGACATCCCCGCCGCTGTGCTCGGCCAGGTCGTGGACGCCGCGGCGGGCGCCGCCTCGCTGTGGCGCGTCGTCGACCCCGCACCGCGCCAGCTCCCCTCGCCCGGGGCGGTGGACCGCGCGATCGAGCTGCTGGCCGCCGCGGAACGACCGCTGGTCGTGCTCGGCAAGGGCGCCGCCTACGCACGGGCGGACGAACAGATCCGGGAGTTCATCGACACCACCGGCCTGCCGTTCCTGCCCATGTCGATGGCCAAGGGCCTGCTGCCCGACGACCACCCCCAGTCGGCCGCCGCCGCCCGCTCGCTGGCGCTGCGCCGGGCCGATGTGGTCATGCTGGTCGGCGCGCGGCTCAACTGGCTGCTCGGCCACGGCGAGGCACCGCAGTGGAACCCCGACGCGCGGTTCATCCAGGTCGACATCGAGCCCACCGAGATGGACAGCAACCGGCCCGTCGCCGCCCCGCTCGTCGGAGACGTCGGATCGGTGATGAAGGCACTCGTCGAGCGGACCAAGCCCGGTCAGATCGCGGTCGCGGCACCGTGGCACCAGGAGCTCGCGGCGCGCTCGGCGCAGAACATCGCCAAGATGTCGCAGCGTCTCCAGGCCGACCCGCATCCGATGGCGTTCTACGGAGCGTTGCGGGCGGTACGCGATGTCCTGCACCAGCACCCCCACGCCTATGTCGTCAACGAAGGCGCCAACGCGCTCGACTTCGCACGCAATGTGATCGACATGCAGCTGCCGCGCCACCGGCTCGACAGCGGCACCTGGGGCGTCATGGGGATCGGCATGGGCTACACGATCGCCGCCGCCGTCGAAAGCGGCGCCCCGGTCGTGGCCGTCGAAGGCGACAGCGCCTTCGGCTTCAGCGCCATGGAGCTGGAGACGATCTGCCGCTACCGGCTGCCCGTCGTCGTCATCGTCCTCAACAACGGCGGCGTGTACCGCGGCGACGGGATCAACACCGCCTCCGCCGACCCGTCGCCGACGACCTTGATGCTCCACGCCCACCACGACCGCCTGATCGAGGCTTTCGGCGGCAAGGGCTATCACGCGGCCACGCCCGCCGAGCTCACCACCGCCCTCACCGACGCGCTGGCCTCCGGCGGCCCGGCGCTCATCGACTGCGTGATCGACCCCACCGCCGGCACCGAGAGCGGCCACCTCACCAACCTCAACCCGCAGGGCGTCACGGCCACGGACACGGCCGCGGCTGCCCCGCCGAAGCGGTGAGCGTGCCCGGCGGGGGCCCGGCGCGGGCCCGCGTGTGCCGCCCGGTGGTGGGCAACCCGCGCGTGCGGCGCCACCACCGGAACCCGTACCGCCCACCACCGGAAAGGGACCATCATGACTGACCTGCCGCTCACCGGGATCAAGGTGATCGACTTCTCCGGCGTCCAGGCCGGCCCGGCGTGCTCCCAGATGCTCGCCTGGTTCGGGGCCGACCTGCTGAAGGTCGAACGTGTCAACGGCGGTGACGTCACCCGTCACCAGCTGCGCGACATCCCCGACGCCGACGCGCTGTACTTCACCATGCTCAACAGCAACAAGCGCTCCCTCGCGATCAACACCAGGACGCCTGAGGGCAAGGAGGTCATGGAGAAGCTGATCCGCGAGGCCGACGTACTGGTCGAGAACTTCGCGCCCGGCGCCATGGACCGCATGGGTCTGCCGTGGGAGCACATCCACGAGCTGAACCCGCGCCTGGTCTACGGTTCCGTCAAGGGCTTCAACGACGACTCGCCGTGGTCCGACATCAAGGTCTACGAGAACGTGGCGCAGAGCGCCGGCGGCGCCGCCTCCACCACCGGGTTCTGGGACGGCCCGCCGACGGTCAGCGCCGCGGCCCTCGGCGACAGCAACAGCGGGATGCACCTGCTGATCGGCATCCTCACCGCGCTCCTCGCCCGGGAGAGGACCGGAGTGGGCCAGAAGGTGTCGGTGTCGATGCAGGACGCCGTCCTCAACCTGTGCCGGGTCAAGCTGCGCGATCAGCAGCGCCTGGAGAAGGTCGGCTATCTCGAGGAGTACCCCCAGTACCCGAACGGCACGTTCACCGACGTGGTGCCGCGCGGCGGCAACGCGGGCGGCGGCGGCCAGCCCGGCTGGGTGCTCAAGTGCAAGGGCTGGCAGACCGACCCCAACGCCTATATCTACTTCACCATCCAGGAACAGGACTGGGAGCAGACATGCCGGGCGCTCGGCCGGCCCGAGTGGATCGACGACCCGGCCTACAAGACCGCCGAGGCCCGTCAGCCGCACATCTTCGACATCTTCACCGAGATCGAGAAATGGCTCGCCGACAAAACCAAGTACGAGGCGGTCGACGTCCTGCGCACGTTCGGCGTGCCCTGCGCACCGGTGCTCAGCATGAAGGAGATCGCCTACGACCCGGCCCTGCGCCGCAGTGGCACCATCGTCGAGGTCGACCAGCCGCAGCGCGGCACGTATCTGACGGTCGGCAGCCCGATCAAGTTCTCCGACTTCACCCCCACGATCACCGCTGCCCCACTGCTCGGCGAACACACCGACGAGGTCCTCACCGAGCTCGGCTACGACCCCGACGCCATCGCCAAGATGCACGCCAACCAGGTCGTCGTCCAATATTCCGACGCGGCTTAGCGATCGTGACCCATACGCGGGACGCGCCGCACACGGGACGCGCGGCGCGGTCACGCGGGTATGAAACCCGGCCACCAGGGCGGGACGTTCCCCGGGCACAGCGGGTCCGGATAGGAGTCCACGACACCGAGCCAGGTCACCAGGAACCAGATGAACCACACGGTGAAGACGAGACCCGCCACCAGTACCGCGCCTCGGTGACGTCTTCCGAAGGCGCCGTAGAGGACGACCCACGGAACCGCCGCGGCGATCCACACGAGGGGGGCGAGAAAGAGCAAAGTCATGCTGTCGGCTGCCGCGTTGACGCCGATGTCACATGAGGCCCACACCCTCCCGATGGCGGCGATGGAGACCAGCGAGGCCAGACCCCCGAAGAGGAAGCCGAACAGGATCCCTCTGGCCCAGGGGCGCGAAGTGCCCCCCGCTCCCGCTCCCGCCATCGCTCATCTCCCGTCGCCGTAGAGGCGGGAGACTACCAACGCCCCGGCGGGACTCGGCCACGCCCGGCGGTCCGGAGTCCGGACGACCGGGCCGCGGGAGGGTTGGCCGTGGGTTTCGGGGGCAGGTGCCGCATGGCAGTCAATCGAGCATTGGTGGCGACGTGACGATATCCACGCAGGCACAGGGCACGTCCGCGGCACCGGCGCTCACGGCTTCGTCCGCGCGCACCGAGCCGGTGGGTGAACTGCCGTGGATCGAGGACGCGGGCAAGGTGGCGCCCAGGGACGCGCGGTCCTTGTCGAAGGTGTTCTTCGACCGGCTCCAGGTCCTGGAAGAGGGCACGCGCGAGTACCAGTACGCCCGTAACACCCTGATCGAGATGAACCAGAGCCTGGTCCGTTTCGCCGCGAGCAGGTTCCGCAACCGCGGCGCCGGCGACATGGAGGACATCGTCCAGGTCGGCACCATCGGCCTGATCAAAGCCATCGACCGCTTCGATCTGTCACGCGAGGTCGAGTTCACCTCCTTCGCCGTCCCCTATATCGTCGGCGAGATCAAGCGGTTCTTCCGCGACACCAGCTGGGCCGTCCACGTCCCCCGCCGTCTGCAGGAACTCCGTGTCGAACTGGCCAGGACCAAAGAGGAGTTGTCGCTCGTCCTGGACCGCCGGCCCACCGTCCGTGAACTCGCCGAGCACCTCGGCCTGAGCGACGAAGAGATCATCGAGGGCCTGGTGGCCTCCAACGGCTATATGGCCGGCTCCCTCGACACCCCCGGCGGGCACGACGACGGATCCGACGACGGCCCCTCCTACGCGGAGAGCCTCGGCGACCGCGACCCCGCCATGGACCTCGTGGAGGACCTCCACGCCCTGGCCCCGCTGCTGGAAGAGCTCGACGACCGGGACCGCCGCATCCTCCGGATGCGCTTCGGCCAGGAGATGACCCAGTCCCAGATCGGTGCGGAACTGGGCGTCTCCCAGATGCATGTGTCCCGGCTCCTGACCCGCATCCTGACCACGCTCCGCACCGGCATGCTCACCGACGCCTGAGCCGGAACCCAAACCGCGGAACCTCCCCCGCCCAGGACCGCGACGACCCGCGCCCCGGCAGGGAGAGAGATGAATACGAGGGAGACACCGCTGTGCTGATGGCCCACCCCGCGATCCTGCGGAATCTTGTCGAGCAGTACGAGACGCTGAAAGCCCTGCACGCGGAGCAGGGTTCGTCCGGGACCCGGCGCCGGCTGGAGGACATCACGTACACGCTGTGTGTCTCCACCGGCACCCGCACGCCGGCGGAAGCCCTCGCCGCGGCGGAGCAGCGGCTGAACTCCTCCCTCCCCTCCCTCACCGAAGCGGTGGTGCCCCTGGCCCCGGCGACGGCGCCCGGAATCTGAGGAACGCACCCGGAGCGAGGACCGGCTGCCCCGGTCGCCGCACCGTGTCCGGCCGGCTCAGCGGGCTATGAGGTCCCGGTAGGCGGCTTCGTACCTCGTCGCCATCACCGAGGCGTCGAATCTCCGTACCGCGGCCTGCCTGCACTTGCGAGGATCGATGTCGGACACCTCCTTGAGCGCGTAGGTGAGCTGTTCAGCGGTGTCGCAGATGATGCCCGTGACGCCATGCTCGACCACTTCCGGGACGGACCCTCGCCTCAACGCCAGCACCGGCGTTCCTGAGGCCAGTGCCTCGATCATGACCAGCCCGAACGGCTCCTCCCAGAGAATCGGGAAGAGAAGGCATTTGGCTCGCGAGAGCAACTCCGTCTTCGCGTGTCCGTGCACTTCGCCCAGCCACTCGACATCCGCGTCCAGACGCGGCGCTATCTCGGTCCTGAAGTATTCCTTCTCGGGTGGCTCATTGCATTTGGCGGCCAGGCGGATCTTCATCCCCGCCGCGCGGGCGATATCGATGGCCAGATGCATCCCCTTGTCCGGGGTGCAGCGACCGAGGAAGAGCGCCCATTCCTCCTTCTGGGCCCGGTAGGTGTAGTCCGCGACCTGAACGCCGTTGGGCACGGTCGCACACCAGTTGATGTCGTCCGCTCCGCTCCGCTGTGAATCCGACAAGGCGATATAACTCGCGCTTTTCTCGAACAGCCGGTAGTAGTCGCCCGGTTCGTCCGTCAGTGGCCCATGGAGTGTCGACACGGTCGGGACGGACAGACCTCGCGCCAGCAAAGACCCTCCGAGCGAGTGGTTGTGAACGATATCGACCTCCATCCGGTCGAGCGCTCTTGCCGCCGCGGCCATGTGGAACAGTTCTTCCTGCAACCCCCCGATGCGCTCCCACTGAGGAGTGGCATACGTCTGTACGTGCTGTCCTCTCGTGCCGTTGGCGCCGGCCGATATCACGGTGACCTCGTGCCCCAGGTTCACCAGGCCGTCCGTCAGGACGGCGCACATCGCCTCGATCCCGCCATAGCCGCTCGGCGGAATCTCGAACCAGGGAGGAGCGATCATCGCGACCTTGAGCCGGCCGGAGTTCATGGAGCTCTTGGAATTCTTGGCCATGATCTGTCCAATCTTGATCAGCCGGAGCGGGCCCGGCACACCGCGTGAACCGGCGCACGACGGCACGTCCACCGTTATCGGGGTTCGATGACCGACTCGTAGACATGTTCGTACCGCTCTGCCATGAGAGCGCTGTTGAATCTGCTGACAGACGCTTCCCTGCAGTTCTCGGGGTCCAGATGGCGGGACCGTTCCACAGCCGCCGGCAGATCCGCCGGGGAGTCGCAGACGATGCCCGAGACACCGTTGTCCACGATCTCGCCCACGGACCCCCGGTTCAGCGCGACCACAGGTGTTCCGGACGCCATCGCCTCAATCATGACCATGCCGAAAGGCTCGTCCCACGCGATGGGGAATATCAGACAACGCGCTTCGGACAGCAGAGATCTCTTCCGCTCGCCGCCGACCTCCCCCAGCCACTCGACGTCGTCGCCCAGCCTGGGCCGGATCTCCGACTCGAAATACTCGATCTCGGCGGGCTCGCCGCACTTCGCCGCTATACGGATTCTCACCCCGGCCGCACGGGCGGCGTCGATCGCGGTATGCATGCCCTTATGAGGGATGCATTGCCCAAGGAAGAGTATCCAGTCCTCCTTCTCCTTCCGGAACCGGAAGGAGGCGGGATCGATTCCGTTGTGCACCGTCGCGCACCAGTTCATGTCCGGAGCGCTCATACGTTGCGAGGACGAGATGGCCACCAGCCGTACCGAATTCCCCAGCAGGGAAAAGTACTTCCGGTAATCGCCCGCCACCGGCTCGTGCGCCGTCACCACGGTGGGGACCGCCCGCTCCTCGGCCAGCAGGGGCCCCATCAGACTGTGATCGTGGATGACGTCGATTTCCATGGATCTCAGAATGTGCCGCACGGAAGCCGCGTGGACGAGATCCGGCAGGGGCTCGCCGAGCCGTCGCCACTGCGGGAATTCATAGGTCCTGAGATGCTGTGCCTTCGTACCGTTCCGGCCGCTCGACACGAGCGTCACCTGATGGCCCCGGTCGACAAGCCCGTCCACCAGGTATGAGCACATGTACTCGATTCCCCCGTATCCCTCCGGGGGTAGGTCGAACCATGGCGGAGCGATCATCGCGATACGAAGGCGTCGGGACACTGGAATGAACCCCCCATGCGTTGGTCTGCCGTTCGGGACGACCGGTCCCGTCTGCCGTCGCGCCCGCACAACCGGGCGCCGTGCGCCCCGGACCTACAGGGGAGCCCTCAATTCACGGAGCGCGGCGTCGGCGACCGCGTCGATGCCGGGCACGGTCGCCCTGAGGGACTCCGTGATCTTCACGGGCCAGGCCTCCCGGTCGAGCACGCGCTTCGCCGCGTCACCCCGGATCCGCGCCCGTTCGTCCTCCGGGAGCCCGAGCACCTGGTCGATCACGCCGGCCAGGTGCGCCGGATCGTTCGGCACATGAAGGAATCCGTCGATCCCGTCGGCCACTTGCTCCGAGAAGCCGCCGGAGTCCGCGACGACCAGAACCGCTCCGCCGTGGCGGGCCAGCAGCCGGGCCTCCATGGGGATCAGGCCCCATGGCTCGTTCTCGGCCGAGAGCGAGCAGACCCGGGTCCTCCCCCACTGCAACAGGGACGCCATCAGCTCCCGGTCGAAGGAGGTGATGAAGGTGGCGTCCACATGCGATCGCGCGGCGAGCGCGCGGACCTCGGGGAGTTCCGTATCGCTCATGATCACGGGATGCGCACGGTGCCGCGTCCGGGCCGCGGCTCTGATCAGCATGTCATGGCGCTTGTACGGCACACCGCGTCCGAAAGTGACCAACAGGTCCCGGTCCACCGGGACGCCGTACCGGGTCAGCAGCCCGGACAGCTCGGCGGACGAGCGCCGCCGATACCAAGGGTCCGTCGTGTCGACCCCGTTGCGGGTGGGCACGAATGTGTCCGGGTTCGCACCGTAGTCGGTGATCAGATGCCGCGACATGTAGTGGCTGATCGACCCGAGCCGCACTCGGGGGCTGATCTTCGCCCAGTGCACGGGCAGGGACTCCGCCATCAGCCGGTCGGGGTTCGGCAGGGGCATTTCGTGTGCGAACGCGGTCGCGTGGGACACATACACCGCGGTGATGTCGACGCCGGCCGCCTCGGCCTGCAGCGAGGTATGGACCGGGGCGAAGGCGAACACGGGCTCATGGCAGTAGGCGACGAGGGAGTCGTACCGGGAGGCGAGGTCGATCAGCCGTCCGGCCAACGCGGCCGACGCGATCTGCCAGTTACGCAGTTCTCCCAGGCCGGGGTCTCCCCACACCGCGTCGGCCGCCAGTCCGGTGGTGCCGCTGGGGACGACGGAGAAGGTACCTCCTGTTTCCCGGATACGTTCCCGGTGGTGAGTGGATGATTTCTCGTCGTAGTGAGGATGCGTGGGCAGATAGGCGGGCTCGATGAAGTGCGGGGTCAGCTCCACTCCTTGGTTCGCCAGAGCCCTCCGCACCGCGGGAAGGGCCCCGATCTGCCCGCGTATCGCCGTTCCCACACCACCGACGAATATCTGTACGCCCTCGAACGCCGCGTGTACGAGACCCACCCGCAGACGTCCACTCGGATTCTTCGTGTGCGTGTGCGTGTGCGTGCGCGTATGCGTGTGACCCGCACCGTCGTCCGGCGAGGAACTCATCCTTCACCACCTTGACCTGCTCGGGGCTGATGACCACCGCGACCGCCGGGCCCGGTCCGGAGGTTCACGCCAGAAGGATGGGAGCCAGCCGCCTGGAGAGAGCCAGACTCGTCAGAGAGGGGTTCGCGGATCCCTGCCTGGGGAAGATCGCGGGACCCACCGCGAAGAGACCGCCGATCTCGATGAACTCCTGGTTCTCGTCGAGCACATCGCCGATGGCCAGCGTGCCTCCCTCGTGTTCCTCGGTCCCCAGCGGGCTCGACCAGGTCACCGGCTGATGGTGGAGGGCAGGACGGTCCTCGGCCCTGAGCGACTCCCGGACGGACCGTAGAGTCCTGCTGGGGGCGGTGAAGCTGAAATCGAAGTCCAACGGCACCCACTTCAGATCGAATTCGGTGCACCACGCGGCCCAGAACTCCCGCAGCTCGTCGCGCTGGGCTTCGACGGTCAGGGAGTCCTGGGTGTCGAGTCCTGTCGAGACCGTCACGGGCCACGGCCACTCCTCCCGCGGCGAACAGGCGACGACGCCCTGCGCGGAACGTATCTGCTCGCCCGTCGCCCACACCTCGAGCCGCAACTCCCCGGCGTCGGTGAGATCGAGCTGGATGAACAGATTGGAGTGCGACGCGCCGCCTCCCGGCGTGAAGGCGAAGACACCCTCCCGTGCTCGTGAGACGAGCCGCTCCGGCAGGTCCTCGGCCTCGAAGGACACATTGAATCCCTGCACGATGTGATCGACAAGCCCCGTCAGACGGTCCCCGGCCGGCTCCCCGTCCTGGTGGAGGGCCTGGATCGCGAGACGGGTGCTCTCCACCGTGCCCGCGGCGAGCACGACCTTCCCCGCCGTGATCCTCTTCTCCTCGCCGCTCCCCCGGTGCCGGACGACAACACCTTCCGCCCTGCCCCCGCCGGTGAGTACGGCGACCGTTTCGAGGTCCGCCGCGATACGTACGCCTCCCTTCCCTCCCGATTTCCTCGCCGCGGGATCGGGCTCCAGCCAGTGCGAGAGCGGGGAGTACGCCTCCCAGCGCGCGGAACCGGCACCGGCGGGCCGTACCGCCCGAGGCGGGCCGGCGAAACGGAAGTGCCCAACGCGCAGGGCGTCGTCCTCCGAAGCCGACGCGGTGGTGGTGGCCACCCGCCGGCTCCACTCCGCCAGATCCGACCGCACACGTGCGTAGAGAGACGCGCCTCCCCGCCAGGAACGCACGAGATCGTCGATCACCGTACGCGGCCAGTCCGCCTCCGTCAGCGCCCAGTCCTCGACCGGCAGCAGCACACCGTGCCAGTAGAGGGACCGGCCGCCGACCCGTCGGCGCAGACCCGACCCCTGGCCGAAATGAGGCTCGGTGGCGGAGTTCCACGGTTGGACGAAGTACTCGTCGGACTGCTCGTCGGTCCAGATACGGTCCGCGGAGGGGGCGTCGTTCGCCGCGTACACATGCCGGAGATCGTCGCCCGCACCGGCTTCCACGACCAGCACGTCGCCCGCACCCGCCAGCTCAAGGTGCTTCGCCAGCTCCAGACCCGCGAGACCACCTCCGACAATGAGGATCTCCGCCCGGTCGGACAACTCGTCCCATGTCCGGGTGAGGTGGGGACCGAGGGACGTCATGTGTTCCATGTGATCGCCTTCCGGTGGAGGGGTGTTCGGCACGCGCGGGGTCCCGTGCGGTCCTGTCGGCCTCAGTGGCGGGCGGTGGGACGGCGGGACGGCTCACGGAAGGGGTTGATCACCCGGTCCCCGGAGCTGTCCCGGAAGCCGCGGCTGCGCCTCAGATCCCGTACGACGGTGACTTTGCGCATCCAGCGATCCGTACCGTCGTAACGCGCCTGGAAGGTTCCGCGGCCGTGCAGCGCGCGGTAGTTGTCTATGAGCAGCAGATCGCCCTCCGCGAGACACACGGTCGTGGCTCGCCGCGCGAGTTGTGCGGAGAGGGCGTCGAGTGCTTCTCGGGCTCGCGCGTCTCCGGGAAGTGCCTCGGTGTAGGGAACGTCCACGCGCAGATACGGTGACTCGCGCGATCCGAACAGCAAGGGACGCGGCGGTCCGGCCGCTTCCCGCACACCGTCGGCCCTGCGCAGATGTTCGGAGTCCGGCCTGATCAGGAACCGCGGCGAGAAGAGGACATCGAGATCCAGTGCGGAGAAATCGAGATCGGTACCGGTGACGATCGTATTGGGAACCTTGTCATGGTTCCTGAGACAGAGCAGGGCCAGCGCATCGCACCGTTCATCACTGAAGCAGTCCTCGATGTGGAGTTCCAGATCCGCGTCGCTGCCGTGGCCCGTCTGCTGGTCCTCATGTCCTCGTATGGGCAGGACGTCATTGAATATCTGACCGTCCTGGAGGCTGGACCAGCCAATGGCCTCGCCCAGTTGCGAAGCGGTCAGAACCAGCCAGAAATCCTGACGGAGAGTGGCGTCCCGATCGCGTTCCCTCCAGTGTCCGGGAGTCGGGCAACCGGCTCCGCCCACGGGTCCGTTACGGATGACGAGCGCCGCGACCGATTCGGCGTACCTCATCTCGCCCACCGCGTCGAGGAGTTCGGCCGGGAGTCTGGATCCGTAGTGGGTGACCCTTCGTAAGAAACCCGGATCGTCGGCTGTCGCGAACTGTTCATGCAGAGTGTCCAGCAGATCGGCACATTCACGTGACGCTTTCCCGGAGAGTGACAGCTCCCGCAAGCCATGCGGTGCCCGGACCATGTCCTCCACGCTTCGCACTACCGTCTCCTCGCTAACTCGGCCCGACATGCTTCGCATCGTTATCGGTCCCGTCGGCCTCGTTCACCATTTCCCGGAAAAGCCTCCTCCAGGGTTCTGGATCGAACGACCGCAGAACGTGTTCCTTGTCCCGCCTCAGGTCTTCCCGGACCCCGGGATCACCGCGACGGTTCTTCTCCATCAGGTCGAACAGCCTGACGGCCGCCGCCGGTATGTCCTTACCGTCCGACACCCTGACGCAACTGCTTCGCGTTCCGTAGATGTCCTCGAAGCAGGCATAGTCGGTGATGGCGCAAGGAACCTCCGCGATGGCCGCCAGGGCCGGCCCGAGCCCGACGCTCTCGACATCGGAGGTGTTCGGAGTGAACAGCACGGCACCCCCGCCGGCCCGGCACATCCGAAGCAGGTCGATCTCATCCGGACGCCATTGGCCCATGGCGTCCTGATGACTCGACAGCGGGACCCCGTCCAGAAAGACCACATCGTCCTGTACGCCCAGCTCCTGGACGAGAGAGACCACCTTCTGGGCATAGGGCGGATCCTCGTCGAGGCTGCCGAATACCAGAAGACAGGGCACGGGGGTCCGCCGCTCCTCGCAGAGCCGTTTGATCTCCGCGAACATCGACACCGATATCTCCACCCCCTTCACCTGGAACACCCTCACGGGTACCAGGATCAAGGGCCGGTCCGGGTCGATTCCGCGCTGTTCCAGAAATGCCGAGTGCCGCTCCAACGGCGGCGCCTCGGGGCCCAGTGCCGGCAGTACGTTCGGTACCGTCGTCGCACCGAGCGGTGTTGGATACTCCTTCACCTCCTCCGCCAGCGCGGGCGAGACGACCGCCCAGCGGTGACACGGATGCGTCCCCGGCAGCGGTGTGAACCGGTTCGGCCCGGGAGGGTACACACGTGCCCCCTCCTCGAAGACCGAATAGCTGGCGAAGAGATCGTGATCCCAGAACAGCACTCCGCCCGGCACACCCTCGGACCACCGACGGGCGGCTGCCCTGTGCAGGCCGAGAGTTACCGGCACCGCGTCGGAGAGAGTCATATTGACCGCGCACACCCAGTCGACATCGTGCTCCTCGAACCATCGCGTGAAGTACTCCTCGTACGGCCCCGCGAGCGATTCCACAGCCCGCCGCAAACGCGCGGACTCCTCGTCGTCCAGCGTGTCGGCCCGTGCCACCGCACCGCGGATCCAGGTCAGTTCGCGCATAAGGTCCGCCCGGCCGGCGCCCAGCGGAACGGCCGTGCTGACGGACATCCAGTCGGGGTACGTATTTTCCTCGGATCCGCGAGGAAAGAAATGCTGTTTGTCCGGTCGCCACGAGAAGCCGAGATCAGCCACCACCGGCAGTTCGAGACCCTCGTCCGCGAGCTCGGTCTCCATCACGTTCCGGAAGATGGTGAGCAGACCACTCACCGGCAGACCGTCTCCCGACACCAGAGCCAGCTTCATCGAAGACCTCTTTCCTGAAGTTGATGGCCCGAATCTCAATGCCGAAGCGGTTTACACGCATATGACGATGCGGCCGCGACGCGGTATCAGGGGCGTCGATTCCGTGGGGACGCCAGGAGTGGGACAACGTGCTCTCCACTCATTCGGAGAGCGCTTACGCCATCGTTGGACGGCATGGTCGCACTGGCAATTGAAGTTACGTTTGTGACGCGAGAAGTGTCAAGGGATGTTTGACCGCCACGCGGTTCAGGGTCAGGACGGGTGTCGCGAAATCGCCTCTCTCATCCCGGAGCGCGGCCCTCGTATCGCTCTACCGGCCGGGCGAAGCGGCCCGGATGCCGCTTGACCGGCAAGGTGAAACGCCCCGGAAAGCAGGTCGCGGCCGACAACTGGTGCGATGGCCGGATTCTTTGCCGGAAGCCGCCGGCGATGCGACGATACCGAGAGTGATCTTCATGCTCCAGCGGTGCCGAAGCACCGCCAACTCCACAGGCGGCCGCGAAAACGGAGGCGTTTGATGGCAGGAGCGTCCCGCTCCGGCGGCAGGAACGACAGACCGGCCACCCTCGCTCTGGTCGCCCAGCGCGCGGCTGTTTCACCTCAGACGGTGTCCAACGCGCTCAACTCTCCCGATCTGCTCGCCCCGCGGACCCTGGAACGGGTCCGCCGGGCCATCGACGAGCTGGACTACCGCCCTCACCCGGCCGCCCGACTGTTGCGCTCCCGCCACAGCCGGCTGATCGGATTAGGCATTCGGTCCACGCCCAGCGGGTTATCGGGCCCCTCGGCAGAAAGCTTCCTGCATGGGCTGTCGGACTCGGCAGGCCAGGCCGGATACCGCGTACTGCTCTTCCCCGTGCCGGCCGACCCGGCCAACGACCCCGAGCGCTACGCCGAGTTGATACGCGAACGTTCGGTGGACGCCTTCGTCCTGACCGACACCTACCGTGGTGACCGCCGGTCCGCCCTGCTGAGCAGGCACGGAGTCCCCTTCGTGGTGTCCGGCCGCTCCTGGCCGTCTCGTGGTGCCGGGGACTGGGTGGACGTCGACGGTGCCCGTGGCACGGCGACCGCCGTCGATCATCTCGTCGCTTCCGGACATCGCAGGATCGCGTTCCTCGGGTGGCCGCGCGGGTCCGGCGCCGGCGACGACCGGGCCCTGGGCTGGCGCGAGGCGGTACGCCGGCACGGCCTCCCCTCGCGCGGACTGCGCGGGAGCGCGGCGGACGACGTCGACGCCGCCCGCCAGGCCGCCGGACAACTCCTCGCGGCAGGTGCCTCCGCGGTGGTGGCGGCCAGCGACACCCTCGCCCTCGGCTGCTACCGGGCACTGCGCGACAGTGGCCGCGTACCGGGGAAGGACGTCGCCGTCGTCGGATTCGACGACTCCACCGCCGCCGGACTCGTCTCGCCGGGTCTGAGCAGTCTCCGGCGGCCGGCGGAGGACATGGGCCGGGAGTGCGCGCGGCTCCTGCTGGCCAGGATCAAGGATCCTCGGGCCGCCCCCGAACACGTTCTGCTGGCTCCCGAACTCATCGTACGGGAGAGCAGTGTTCCGGACGGAATTCTCCTCGCCGGTATTTGAGATCGCCGGGCTTCCGCGAAATTAGATGATCTTGTAGCGTGATTCCTCCCGAGAGACGGCCCTTGGGCCGCAGTGACGTGGAGGGCAGGCTCATCAACAGTTCACGTTCCTTTCGACCACTTCGGATAGCTGTCGTCGCACCGGTGGTGCTGGCTATTCCGCCCCGGGGTTACGGCGGAATCGAACGTGTGGTGTCATTACTGACCGAGGGACTGGTGGAGCGCGGCCACGAGGTCACATTGTTCGCCAGTGGTGACTCCCGGACCTCCGCGACCCTGGCTTCGGTATTGGACGAGGCGCCCGGCTGGAACGGGGCCGATGTGCGGGCCGATGAGATCTACCACGAGACGGCCGCTTTCCTGCGGGCCGGTGATTTCGACATCGTCAGTGACCACAGTTGGTTCGGCGCCCACTTAGCAGCCTTGGCCGCCTCGCCGACACCGGTGGTCACGACACTGCACCTGCCATGGGGTGACGACAACCGCCGGGTCCACCGTCTCGCCGGAGACCGTATCCACCGGGTCGCGATCAGCGAACACCAGCGCGGCGGAAACCCCGATGTCGAATGGGCCGCCACCATCCATAACGGCATCGACCTTCAGATCCATCCCTACCGGGCGGACAAGGAGGACTTCCTGGTCTTCCTCGGACGCACGGCGGACGAGAAGGGACCGGAACAGGCCGTCGAAGTGGCCAGGAAATCCGGCCGGCATCTCAAAATGCTCGTCAAACGCGAGGAACCGGAGGAGATCGAGCATTGGGAGCGATTCGTCGCTCCGGTGCTGAGCGGTGACGAGGAGGTGATCGAGAACCCTTCCCACGAGCAGAAGGTCGATATTCTCGGCCGGGCCGCGGGCCTGCTCTTTCCCATTCAGTGGGCCGAGCCCTTCGGCCTTGTGCTGGCCGAGGCCATGGCATGCGGAACCCCGGTGATCGGTCTGGCCAGGGGGGCGGTTCCCGAGGTCGTCGAGGACGGGGTCACCGGCTTCGTCGTGTCGTCACCGGACGAGATGGCCGACGCGGTACCGCGGTTGAAGCGGCTGTCGCCCGCGGCCTGCCGGGAACGCGGTGAGCGCCTGTTCTCCGCGCGGACGATGACCGGCCGGTACGAGAAACTCTTCATGTCGCTTTCGGGAACGTCGCGAGCGTGAGCGGCGGCCTCGGCGCTGGAGGGGAAGCCCCCTCGCACGCTCCGTCAGGACGACCCTCCGAACCCACCGTGACGGGTAAGGACTTCCGGCGTCTATGGATATCTTTCGCCATAGCGACGGCGGGTACGGGAATCTCCCTGGTCGCCTTCTCCGTCTACCTCTTCGACGACTTCGGCCCCTGGGCGGTCGGCTCCTTCATGGCCGCGGTCGCGTTCGCCCGGCTGGTACTGCTGCCCTACGGCGGGGTGCTGGCGGACAAGAAGTCCCGGGTGGGTGTCATACGTACGGGCTACGGGCTCTCCGCGCTGGGAGCGTCGGCCATCGTGCTGATTCCGGACCGGGGCATGGGCGCCATTCTGCTCTGCGCCATTCTGCAAGGGGCCGGGTACGCGCTCTTCTCACCGGCGATCCGCGCCCTGCTGCCCGATCTGGTGCCGTTGGACGGTCTGGAGAGAGCACGGGGCCGGCTCAGCGCCACGGACGGTCTGTTCGCCCTCATCGGACCGGCCGTGGGAGGTATCGCCGTCACTCAACTGGACCCGCGGGTCGCGATCGTGGCGGACGCGATGGGATTCGTCCTGGCGATGACGGTACTCCCGTCGCTTTCACCGTCATCCGCCCCGGTCCGCCCGCAGGACGCTCGCTCGGGAAGTTTCAGGGAGTCCCTGCGGGCGATCTCCCGGGTGCCCTGGGTCTCCTTCGGGATGGCTCAGGCGGCCGCCCAGATCCTTTTCGGTTTCGCCCCGAGCATTGTTCTCATCAGGATTGTCGCCGATGAGAGATACGGCTCCGGAGGACTGGGGATCCTGCTGTCGACATCCGGTGCGGCGGCGCTCGTGGGAACACTTGTCGCCGCTCGCTGGAGACCTCGCCGACCCGGTCTCGTCGCCAACCTCGGCTTCCTCAGCTATGTCGCGGTGGAGTTGTGCATCGGATTCTCCACCTCGCTGCCGGTCTTCGTGACCGCCGTGTTCCTTTCCGGAATCGGCATCAGTTTTCACGGCGTCTGGTGGTACGCGGCTCTCAGCCGGGAATTTCCCAGCAGTATGCGCGGCCGGGTCAACTCCGTGGACGAGTGGATCACCGGCGCCCTCGAACCGGTGGGCATGGCCCTCGCGGTACCCGCGGTGCATCTCATCGGAATCGAGGCGATCGGGGTGATAGGAGCCCTGGCCTTCGTGGTGGCACCCCTGGGGGTCCTCGCGGTCAGGGGGTTCCCCGGGTACGGACAGCCGGGCCGGGCCGGGAAGACCGCCCGGGTGCCCGTGACGGAACAGAACACGGCGGGACAGAACGCGGGGGAAGAGAAGGTGCGCGATCACTGACGCACCGGCATGACATCCCGTACGTCGCCCATCCGGTAGGAGGATCACATGCTGGACATTGCCGAGGAGCTGAACCGGTGGATCGGAAGTGGTCACGACTTCGCCGTGGCCACCGTGGTCGCCGTCAGCGGCAGCGCGCCCCGTCGGCCGGGTGCGGCGCTCGCGGTGAACAGCGAGGGCACGGTGATCGGATCCGTGTCCGGCGGCTGTGTGGAGGGCGCGGTGTACGAGCTGTGCCGGGAGGCCCTGGAGAGCGGCGAACCGGTCTTCGAGCGCTTCGGATACAGCGATGAGAGCGCCTTCTCGATCGGTCTGACCTGTGGCGGAGTCATCGACATCCTTGTCACCCCGGTCGGCCGGGACGCGCCTTGGCGGGGCATCCTCGCCGCCGGTCTCGCCGCCACGGCGGCCGGTGACGCGACGGCGCTGGCCCGCCTGGTCGACGGGCCGGACCGCCTGACGGGCCACGCCCTGGTCGTACGGTCCGACGGTTCGTACGAGGGCGGGCTCGGCGGACGTCCGGCACTGGATCGCGCCGCGGCGGCCGAAGCGCTGGTCATGCTGGACGCGGGCCGGACGGGAACCGTTCCGGTCGAGGCCGGCGGCGCGTGCGGCGACCGCCCCCTGACCCTGCTGGTCGAGTCCTCTCTTCCCGCGCCCCGGATGATCGTGTTCGGCGCCGTCGACTTCGCCGCCGCGCTGGTACGGATCGGAAAGTTCCTCGGTTACCACGTGACGGTGTGCGACGCCCGGCCCGTCTTCACCACCGTCGGCCGCTTTCCGGACGCGGACGACGTCGTCGTCGCGTGGCCGCACCGGTATCTGGAGTCGGTGGCGACGGAGATCGACGCGCGTACGGTGCTGTGCGTCCTGACACACGACGCCAAGTTCGATGTGCCGCTGCTGCGTCTGGCGCTGCGGCTGCCCGTCGCGTACATCGGCGCGATGGGCTCCCGCCGTACGCACGAGGACCGCGGCCGACGGCTGCGGGAGGCCGGGGTCACACCGTCCGAACTGGCACGGCTGCGCTCGCCCATAGGGCTCGATCTGGGGGCCTGCTCGCCGGAGGAGACGGCCCTGTCGATCGCCTCGGAGATCGTCGCCCGCAGAAGGGGCGGGAGCGGGGCCCC
Source organism: Streptomyces sp. NPDC055025 (assembly GCF_053608565.1). Lineage (NCBI taxonomy): Bacteria > Bacillati > Actinomycetota > Actinomycetes > Kitasatosporales > Streptomycetaceae > Streptomyces > Streptomyces sp. NPDC055025. Next base: position 32,906 of record NZ_JBSGVS010000027.1, on the reverse strand, counting down.
GCTGACGGACACCCGTACCCCGATCCACCACGACGGGCAGAACGGACAGAACGGGCCGGGCGTACCGGTCCGGCGCATCGGAGCGATGACGTGACCGGAAGGACGCGCGCAGCGTGATCGCGGCTCGGTGCCGCACTCATCGGTGCTGTGCTCAGCACCCAGGTGAGACCGAAATCCCCACCCGGAGGACAAGATGCGAATCCTTCATATCGCCGGGCCGTTTGTCACCATTCCCCCCAGGGACTACGGCGGCAGCGAGAGAGTGGTCTCCACACTGGAAAGCGCCCAGGTGAGGCTGGGACACCGGGTGACCACCTTCAGTGTCGGTACGAGCAGACCGAGCGGAGCGCTGGAGTGGTTCTACCCCGATGTCACTTCCGGTTGGCACTGGGCCGACGAGGTCGTGCAGACGGCGAAGGCGCTGGCCATCAGCGAGGACTTCGACATCGTGCACAACCACACCGCGCTCGGCACGTCCCTGATGCATCTCTCCAGAAGCCCGGCGGTCACCACTCTGCACAACTTCGCCGACCAGAAGGGAAGGATCGACGCGATCACGAAGTCCTTCCCCGACACCGACTATGTGGCCATCAGCGAGAACCAGCGCCGCATGGCGCACGCGCTCAATGTGCGAGGAGTCATCCACAACGCCATTCCGGACGACATGATAGAGGCGTCACCCAGAGTCGACGAGGGAGGTGACTTCCTCCTGTTCATAGGCCGGATGGCCGCCGTCAAGGGCGTCCACACCGCGATCGAGGTCGCCCGCGCCTCGAGGATTCCCCTCGTGATCGCCGGGCCGGTGCCCGAGAGGGACCGGGAGTATTTCGAGAAGACCGTCGAGCCGCATGTGGACGGCAAGGAGGTCACCTATGTGGGACCAGTGGCGGGACCGGACAAGGAGGAACTTTACCGAAAGGCCCTCGGCGTACTGATGCCGATCGCGTGGGAGGAACCCTTCGGCCTTGTCGCGGTGGAAGCACAGGCGATGGGGACCCCGGTCCTCTGTTTCGACCGGGGAGCCCTTCCCGAACTGGTGCGGCACGAGGTCACGGGTCTCATTTCCACCTCCGTGGAGGAGATGGTGCTGCACGTCGGGCGGCTCGGCGATCTGGACCGGCGGGAATGCTCCCGGTGGGCCCGGCGGCGATTCAGTCCCGAGTACATGGCCCGTCAGTACCTCGAACTGTACGAGACGATCGTCCGGTCCAGCGGTACGGGTTCGCGGGCCATGACGTAACCGCGCCGGAAACAGGGACAGTTCCCGGTCACCCCCGCGCCCCCGGGTGCCGGTTCCGGAGCGACGCGGGGGGGGAGGAGGAGGGCCGTCTCACCGGTTCACCAGCCGCAGGTAGTGCCGCGCGAACCTGCGCGCCGAGTGGGAGATGACGAACTCCTCGCTCACCACCCGCTTTCCCGCCTCGGCGATCGACCGCAGCCGGTCGGCCGGCTGACCGCCGCCCAGGATCAGTGACATGTCGGCGGTGAGCCCCCACAGGGACGATGTGTCCGCCAGGAAGCCGGTGACACCCGGCTGGATGTAGTGACTGGCGCCTCCTCGGCGCGGCGCGACGGCCAGCAGGCCCGCCTCCATGGCTTCGAGGACGGAGATGCCGAACTCCTCCTTGGCACTGCCGCACAGATAGACATGCGGCCCGGAAGCGGGGAGATGGCTGACCAGAGCGCGTTCGAGCAGCCGCACATCACGGTTCGGCAGCCGCGGCAGCCAGACGAACCGTCCGTGCGCGGCAGGCGTCGCGCGGAGCAGCTCGGCGACGCGTTCACGCATCACACTCTCGACAGCGGTGGGGTGTTCGAGGCTCCCGCCCACCAGGACGAGCGCGCTCGACTCGCAGAGCCCGCTCCGTATCCACGCGTCGACCAGCGTGTCCTGCTGTTTCAGAGGGTTCCAGCGGCCGACGTTCAGCAGCACAGGCAGCCCCCCGCTGTCCTCGGAGAGGCCCGAGAAGCCGTTCCGCTCGAAGAGTGCGCCGATCAGCCGGCGTCCGTCGGCGTCATCGTCCTTCTGTTCCCGCCATGGGGTGATGCCTTCCGGTATGGCCTCCACGGTCTTCAGCCGGCTGACGACCTGGGGGAAGAACCGCGTCGTCTCCTGCCGCTGCCAGGCGTTGGGGAGGGCGACCGCGCTGTCCGCCCAGCCGCTGAGAACATCGGCCGCGAACATCCTGTGCAGGTCCTCGCCGAATCCGTCCCGGTCGAAGCCGCCGGTGTCGGTGTGGTGGGAGTCCAGGATCATCCGGTGCGGATCGGGGGCGATCCCGAAAACGGTCCGGGAGCCCAGCTTCCTGACCGTCCGGGCCACGGTCAGTGTCACATCGGAGCCGAAGCGGAGGTGTGCCACGTCGGGCACGAGCCCCAGTGCCGGCAGCAGCGTACGCAACCACCAGCCGATCTCGCTCAACGGCTCGTCGGCGTGGGCGGTCGCCGCGCCCTCGGGAGCGACGGGGATGCCCAGGACCATATGGCCGCTGCCCAGGTCCCTGGTCCATCCCCGCGCACGCGCGAGATCGCCGCTGCCGATCTGAACCACCGTCACCACCCGCCCGACACCGTCCTGCTGGGCAAGGGCGTCACCGAGCGACGACAGGAACACGGCCAGCCCGCCGCTGTCGCCTTCTCCCGGCCGGTCCAGCGGGCCCCACATCGCGAACTGCTGCATCACGGTGGCGCCCGGTCCGTGCCGCCGGACCGCCTCGGGAAGCAACCGGACGATCTCCCGCCGGTCTTCGGGTAGGTGCCGTTCTATCGTCTCCCTGTCATGACCGCGAGCGTGGGCGGCGATCATCCAGGTCAGGATGTCCTCGAAGTCGATCAGCGACTCGGGCAGGCCGAGGAACAGCGTGTCGTGGACGCCTTGGGGGAAGAGCAGAAGGTGTCTCAGAGCCGCCTTGGTGACCGCCCCGTTCCCGTCCTTCCTGACCAGTGACACGACCGCCGGCAGCGGAAAAGGTGTCACATCGCAGTCGGTCGCGAGGTTCAGCAGGGCGGCCGTCAGATCGCTCGCCGGTCCCGCCTCGGTCATCCGAGGGCGCAGCGCTGCCCGCAACTGTGGCGCGAGCGCGTCCCCGTGCTGCGCCAGAGCCATGGTCACCAGCAGGTCCATGCGCGCGGAACGCCCCACATAATTCAGCAGTTCATCGACGGGTGCCGTTTTCCGGGTTCGCTGGAGCGCGCGGAGATACGCGAGATCTCCGGCATCCGCGTCCCGTGGGTCGGGGGCCGTGCCGACGATGTGACGGGTACCGCCGGCCTCGGCGCGGTACTCGGCGTTCAGCAGTTCTCCAAGTTCGGCGAAGTAGTTCAACGATCCCTCACGATCTCAGGACGGACGTGATTCGCGATACGTTCGCAAGACCCTAGTAGGCGATACCGCCGGTGTCACCGGACAATCGGCGTCACCGTTCGCCATTAGGCCGCACCGACGATTCGTGCCTCTCCCGGAAGGGCTGGACACGGCAACGTCGCGATGCCTAGCATTCACCGACCCGCACTCGTTCCTTCACTGCTCGCTCGCCGTTCAGGCATTCATGGCTCGGATTTCCACGACTGCCGCATCGAAATGTTCAGGACCGAACGAAAGGCAAGGGGAAACGATATGAGGCTTCATCGCGTGCTTCCGGAGATAGACAGTCCGGCGCGAGCCGCCATCGTGACCGGGGACGCGGACCGTATTCCCGTGTTCGCCGACGCGTTGGGCAAGGCTTCGCGCTCGTGGCAGCGTCGCGAGCTGGTGGTGACCGAGGTCGAGAGCGATGACGGACCCCTTCTGATCGCCTGTCACGGCCAAGGCGGCTTCAGTACCGCGATCCTCGTGGAGGAACTCATCGACAGCGGTGTCCGCGCGATCGTACGGGTCGGCTCGTGCGGCACGCTTCAGCCGGACGTCGCCAAGGACACCGTCGTGATCTCCACCGGTTCCGTACGCGACGACGGGGCCAGCGCGAGCTATCTGCCGATCGAGGTACCCGCCGTCCCGGACACCCGGCTGGTCCTCGGTCTCTGCCGCTCGCTCCACGGCCACCAGCTCGATTACACACTCGGGCTGACCCACTGCAAGGACTCCTACTACTCGGCGGATCCCTCGCGACGTGTCTTCGGCAGGGACTGGGCCGAGCGGTACAAGCTGCTGGAGGAGCTGGGAGTGGTGGCCACCGAGGCCGAGGCGGCGAGCCTCTTCGCCGTGTCGGCCGTCCGGCGGGCGCGTTCGGCGGCGCTGTTCGTGGTGGGTGCCGCGAGCGACCCGGAGAACGAACTGATGGTGCGCTGCGCGGTCGTGGCCGCGGACGCGATGCGAGCGGCCCTGGAACGGCCGGACGACTTCGGATAAGACGACCGCCCTCGACATTTCAAGGAACTCCATGCCGAATGTCCTTGTCATAAGCCCTCCGTTCTACTCACACGCCAAGCCGCTCGCGGCACTCGCCGGCGCCATGGCCGGTCTCGGGGCACGGGTAACGTTCGCGTGCATTCACGAACTCAAATTCCTGGCGGATGACCAGGCCGTCGATTTCCACCCCTTCGAAGGCGCCTCCAACCGGAATACCGGACTGGGGAGCACGACCGAGCAGCCCACCGAGGACCGGGACCGGCTGCTCTCCTTTCTGAAGGCGACCCGCCGGGGGGCGGTGGCGTCCCTGACCAGTCAGGCAAACAATCGGCGCGGTGACATGCTCCAGGATCCGGGCAGGGTCCTGGAGTCGGTGCGGGCGCTGTACGAAACCGTACGACCCGACTGGTGTCTGGTCGATCAGTTGAGTTATCCCGTCACCCTGGCGCTCCATTGCCTCGGCGTCCCTTTCGCCTCGTTCGTCGCCGGCCATCCGACCGATCTGCCACGGGACAGCCGGTCCTTCTTCGGTGTTCCCGACCAGTGGCCCGAGGAGATCTACGTCGACGAAGAGGGACTCGTCGGCCTCAAGAGGCTCGCGCGACAGGTGGACCGCGCGTTCACCGATTCGTTCAACGACGTCATCCGGTCGGTGAACCCGTCCTCGGCCCCGGTCGAGAGCGCGTTCTCCTTCAGCTCGGAATCCGCGCGAGTCTTCAACTATCCCGAGTCCGGCACGGCGTATCCATGCCAGGAGGGCAGGGACCTCTTCATCGGGCACTGCACTGCCAAAAGCGGTGAACTGCCGTCCGAATGGATCCGGAATCTGGACCGGCTCACCGGACGGCCCCGCGTACTGATCGCCTTCGGAACGTTCCAGTGGGTCCACACCGATGTGATCCGTGCCGTCCACCGGGGGATCAGACAGGCGTACCCGGACGCCGCGTTCGTCGTCTCGGCGGGAGACCGCGCGGAGGAGCTGAGTGATATCGGGGACGACGGGACGCTGCTGTGCGACTTCCTTCCCCAGCTGCCGCTGCTGCCGAGCATGGATGTCGTCGTGCACCACGGAGGGAACAATTCGTTCACGGAGTCCGTCGTGTCCTCCGTGCCGGCGATCGTTCTGCCCTTCGCGGCGGACCAGTTCGCCGTCGCGCGCGATGTGTCACTGCTCGGGCTCGGGCAGGTGCTCGACCCGAACCGCTGTACGCCGGACGATGTCGCCCGCGCGGTCACGTCCGTCCTCGGAAGCGGGATCCGCGAGCGTGTCGGCGCGATGGCCGCGCGTGTCCGCGCACGAGGTCCCGCCTGGGCCGCGGAGCGGATCCTCGTACAGATGGACACCGGGCACGCGACCGAAGGAGCCGGTCCCTCGCAGCACGGTCCCCTGAAGCACGGTCCCTCGCAGCACGGTTGACGGCGGTCCGACGCGGCATCGGTCAGCGGCTCCTCTGCCACGGGTGGGGCCCGTCCCACGGCCGGTAGTTGATCCCGATCGCGTCAAGTCTCTCCAGATAGCCGCCCATGCGCCCCGCCAGCGGGGACGAGAGGCGACGGTCCCGGCCGCTCCAGGCCGCCTCGGCGATCGCGGCCAGCCGGGGGAACGCCATGTATTCGACGTCCCTCGGGTTGCGCATGTACTCGGTCCACAGATGTCCCTGGGTGCCGAGGATCCGTCCTCGGCGCTCCACCGCCCCGCCGTCGGAGTCGGAGGCGGGGTTGGGGCCGGAGTCGGGGCCGGGGTCGGGGGCGGGGTCGGGGTCATAGGCCGCCACGTCGTCGAAGGTGGCCACGCCGTAGAACGACGGCGGTTCCGAGGTCAGTTCGGACTGCGCGTGGTCCAGATACGTGGTGCGGGTCGGGCACTGGATGACATCGTGCCCGGCGGCCAGGGCCTCCGAGGCAGTGTCCGCGGCGAAGTCCCGCCACGCCATCACCACCGTCGACTCGGGTACCCCGCCGTCCTCCAGCACCTGGTCCCATCCCACCGCGCGCCTGCCCGCCGCGCTCAGCCGGTCGATGCCGTACCGGAGGAACCAGCTCTGCAGGGCGTCGACCGAGGCGAGCCCGAGCTCCGCGGCCCGCGCCTTCGCGTAGCCCGACGTACGCCACTCGTCCCGCCGGCACTCGTCCCCGCCGATGTGCACATAGGGGGAGGGAAAGGTGTCGACCACGACATCGAGGACATCGGAAATGAACCTGAGCGCCTCGGGGTTGGGCGCCAGCACATGGGGGGAGTGCCCCCACCGGGTTCGCACCTCGACCGGCCCGGCCTGCCCGAGTTCCGGATAGGCGCCCAGAGCGGCCTGTGTGTGGCCGGGAAAGCCGAACTCCGGTACGAGCGTGATGTGACGCCTCGCCGCGTAGGCCGCCATCTCCCGCAGCTCCGCCAGGGTGTAGAAGCCGCCGTGCGGCGTCCCGTCGTGACCGGTCGGTGCGTCGACCGGGCCGAGCGGTGTCTCGCGGCGCCACGCCCCGGCGGATGTCAGTCCGGGCCAGGAAGGAACCTCCAGCCGCCATCCCTGATCGTCCGTCAGATGCAGATGGAAGACGTTCAGCCGGTGCAGCGCGGCCAGATCGATCAGCCTCAGGACGAAGTCCTTCGGCATGAAGTGCCGCGCCACGTCCAGCATGAGTCCCCGCCAGGGGAATCTCGGCGCGTCCTCGACGCGGACACACGCGAGCGCGACCGGCGGGGGCGCCACGGGTGTCGACCGGAAGGACTCGGCGGGCAGCAGCTGGCGCAGGGTCTGGACACCCCAGCCGAGCCCGGCCGTGCTCGGGGCGCGGATCTCCACCCGCTCGGGGGTGATGTCCAGTGTGTACGCCTCGGGCTCGCCCGCGTCATCCGGTGTGAGGAGCAGGACGATGTCCCCCTCGGCCCTGGCCGCCGCGGGAACGACGAGGAGCGGGAGACCCGTTCCCGGGCGGAGGAGCTCTTGCAGAAGCAGGGCCGTGTCCGCCGCCGGTCCGTCGGCGGCTATCCGTGTGCTGTGCTTCAGCGCGAACGTTCCGGCGCGCCGCTGGACTTCGCGTGGTACGGGTACCAGGTCGAGTTTGTTCATCGGCAGTTGTCCTTCCAGGCGGTGGGGCTGGTCGATGAGGCGCGCGGCACCCGCGGAAGGCCCACGATGTCCTCCGGCCGGACCGGGACCCGGGGCAGCTCCCGCCCGCACGCCGCCCGGATCGCCGCGACGATCGCCGGAGTGGACGAGATGGTGGGCGGCTCCCCCACACCGCGCAGACCGTAGGGCGCATGCGGATCGGCCAGCTCCAGCACATCCACCCGCATCGGCGGCACATCGGCGATCGTGGGGATCAGGTAGTCGGTGAACGAGGCGTTCGCGACCCTGCCACCGTCGGCGCGGACCTCCTCCATCAGCGCGAGGCCGAGGCCCTGCACGGTGCCGCCGTGGATCTGTCCCTCCACGGCCTGCGGGTTGATCGCCTTCCCGACGTCCTGGGCACAGGCCAGCTCGACGACCTTGACCAGGCCGAGTCCGGTGTCCACCTCGACCACGGCACGGTGCGCCGCGAACGCGTACTGCATATGGGCGAAGCCCTGCCCGGTCCGCGGGTCGATCGGATACGTCGGCCGGTGCCGCCATGTCACGGTCTCCTCGACGGCCTCGTCACCGAGCACGTCACCGAGGGCGAGCAGGACATTCCCGGAGTCGGAGGTGATCTTGCCTTCCTCCAGGTACAGCGCCTCTTCGCCGGTTCGCCGCCGGGCCAGCGCGAGAACCTGGTCGCGGACCTTCTCGCAGGCGGCCTTGACCGCGCCGCCGGTCACATACGTCTGCCGTGACGCCGAGCTGGGGCCGGCGCTGCCGATGGCGGTGTCCCGGGGACGCACGACGACACGGTCCACACCCAGTTCGGTACGGCAGATCTGCGCCTCCACGTTCATCACCCCCTGGCCGACCTCGGCCGCGGCGGTGTGCACGGTGACGGTGGGCTCCCCCGCGGTCATCTCCAGCCGGACCCGGGCCGTGGAGTAGTCGTCGAACCCCTCGGAGAAGGCGATGCTCTTGTACGCCACCGCGTAGCCGACACCGCGGCGCACCCCGTCCTGTCCGGTGGTGTCCGGCTCGTCGCCGGACGCGTGGGACGGTTCGGTACGGCCCGGTGGCATCGGCGCCTCCCGTACGCGGCGCAGCAGTTCCGCCACCGGCGCGGGGCTGTCCAGCAACTGCCCGGTCGGCACCTTCGCGCCCTCGTGCATGGCATTGCGGATCCGCAGCTCCACCGGGTCCATGCCCAGCGCGGCGGCGGCCTTGTCCATCTGCGACTCGCAGGCGAAGGTCACCTGCACCATGCCGAATCCGCGCATCGCGCCGCACGGCAGGTTGTTCGTGTACACCCCGTAGCAGTCCATCGCGACATTGGGGACCACGTACGGGCCGGTGCCCATCGCGCCCACGTTCGCGACGATCTCCGCGGTGGTGGACGCGTACGCGCCGCCGTCGAGCACCACCTCGCCCCGTACGTAGACGAGCGTGCCGTCGGGGCGGAACCCGTGCTCGTAGCGCATCACCGCCGGATGCCGGTGCGGATGCCCGACGAACGACTCGGCCCGTGAGTAGACCATCTTCACCGGCCGGCCGGTGCGCAGCGCGAGCATGCACACGTGTACGTGCAGGGACAGGTCCTCGCGTCCGCCGAACGCGCCGCCGACGCCGGCCAGTGTGAGCCGGACCCGCTCCGGTGGCAGTCCGAGCGCCGCGCAGATCTGCCGCTGGTCGCTGTGCAGACCCTGGGTCGCCACATACAGGTCGACCCCGCCCTCCCCGTCCGGGACGGCCAGCCCCGCCTCCGGGTCGAGGAACGCCGGATCCTGCATCGCGGTCCGGTACTCGCCGGTGACGACGACCTCGGCGGTGGCCTCCGCGTCACCGATACGAAGACGGCGGTGGCGCACCAGATTGCCCCGCTCGTGCAGTGCCGGGGCATCGGAGGCGAGCGCGGCCCGCGCGTCGGTCACCGGCTCCAGCACCTCGTAGTCGACGACGACGCGGGCGGCGGCGCGGCGGGCGGTCCCCTCGTCGTCCGCCGCCACGAGCGCGATCGCCTCTCCCTGGTAACGGACCACGTCCACGGCGAGCACAGGCTGGTCGGCCTGTTCCACACCGGTCAGATTCGTTCCCGGTACGTCGGTGTGAGTGAGTACCGCGTGCACGCCCGGGGTGGCGAGCGCGCCGGCGGTGTCGACGGACCGGATGCGGGCGTACGGGTGCGGGCTGCGCACGGTGACCCCCCACAGCATCCCGTCGAGCCGGAGGTCGGACGCGTAGGGGAACTCTCCGGTGACCTTGGGGACGCCGTCGAGCCGGCGCGCGCTCTGCCCGATGCCGCCGCCGATCGAGGTCACGGTCGCGGGGCCGGTATCCCGCGGGCTTGGCTGGGACACTCGTTCACTCCTTATGGCGCGAGGCGGCCAGCCGGACCGCGTCGAGGATCTTCTCGTATCCGGTGCAGCGGCACAGGTTCCCTGTCAGCGACTCCCGGATCTGGACATCGGTCGGATCCGGGATCCGCCGCAGCAGGTCGTCGGCCTGGACCAGCAGTCCGGGGGTGCAGAACCCGCACTGGACGGCCCCGGCCTCGATGAACGCCCGCTGGATCGGCGCGAGCCGGTCCCCGTCGGCCAGGCCCTCCACGGTGCGGACCTCGCGGCCCTGCGCCTGTCCCGCCGCGACGAGGCAGGCACAAACCGCCAGGCCGTCCACGTACACCGTGCAGGAGCCGCAGCGCCCGTCCGCGCAGGCCGTCTTCGTCCCGGTCAGCCGGAGCCGCTCCCGCAGCAGACGAAGCAGACTCTCGTCGGCCGGGACATCGTCGACCTCCCGCCGTGTGCCATTGACGATCAGCCCCACCCGCATCACTGGCCTCCCTGGTATTCCGACCATGCCCGGGCGAGGGTTCGCCGGGCCATCACCGCCAGCGCCAGGCGCCGGTACTCGGCTGTCGCGCGTATGTCGTCGCTCGGCGACGCGGCCTCCGCGACCAGTTCGCCGTACCGGTACATGAGCGACTCGCCCAGCCCGGCGCGGCTGTCCCAGAGGCCGGAGGCCTCCAGCTCACCGGTCAGGAACTCGTCCGCCACGGCCGCGGGCCGGGGTGCCGGCGCGACCGAGCCGATCCCGGACGCGGCACGGCGGCGCGCCGGATCGAGCGAGAGGGCGAAGGAGGCGACCGCCACGGCCATGGCCTGGCGACCGCCGATCTTCGAGAATCGCTGCGGGCCGGTGGCGACCGGGACGAGCACGGCGGCGATCAGCTCGTCCGCGGCCAGCGTGCCGCGCCGGTCCTCCTGGTAGAAGTCGACGGCCGGAATCCGGCGGACTCCCCGGACCGATGCCGCCTCGACCACCGCGCCGGCGGCCAGCAGGGGCGGGTGCGCGTCGCCCTCGGGTGACGCCGAGCCCAGGCTGCCGCCGACGGTGCCACGGCGGCGGATCTGCGGCGAGCCGACCGTATGTGACGCCATGGCGAGTCCGGGAAGCCGGTCGCCGAGTTCCGCCACGATCCGGGCATAGGTCACGCACGCGCCGAGCCGGACGATCCCCTCGTGCGTGTGCCATTGGGAAAGCTCCGGCACACGGGCCAGATCGAGCAGCGCGGAGGGCCGGTCCAGGTCGTGGTTCAGTCCGGCCATGACGTCGGTGCCCCCGGCGATGGGCAGCGCCCCGGGGTGCGCGGCACGGGCGGCGAGGGCGTCCTCCCACGTGGCGACACTCAGGAATTCCATTCGTCTCCTTCAGGTGACCGCGAGCCGAACCGCGCGCCGTCCCTGCTGGTACGCGACATCCATGTCGCAGTAGTTGAAGGTGCCGGCCCGTCCGCAGTGCCAGATGTCCCACTGCTGGTACATCCGCGTCAGGAGCGGGACATGCTCACGCAATCCGTCGCGCTGGAGCGGATAGGCCTCGGCGATATCGACCGAGTCGCTTTCGAGCAGCGGCCCGAACGTGCTGAACTGCGGGATCGTCAGAAGTTGCTCGACCACCTCGCCGAGCTCCTCCTCCGGCGTGGTCCGCTCGCCCCTGCCCATCGCCACTTCGACGGAGACGGCGGTCAGCCCCTGGGCGGGCAGGGCGGGGCAGAGGTTCTGAAGGACCGCCACGCGGCGGAAACCGACCGACGGTTCGGGGAAGTAGACCGCGTCCCCGACCAGTGGGGTGGTTCCCTCGAACACGAGGTTGTAGACGCGCACCGACAGCCACTTGAGCAGCGACCTGGTCCTCGCGGCGAGGTCCGTGTCGAATCCGGCCGTCATGCCCACCGCCTTGTCCAGCGGCAGGGAGGAGATCAGATGCTCGTACCGGTATGTCTCGCCACCGGCGGACACGGTCTTCCCGCCCGGGTCGATCCCGGTGACCGGCGAAGAGTGGCGGATCGGGCCGGCGCGCTCCGCCAGCAGCCCGACAAGGCCTGAGAGGTTTCCCTCGCGGGGGTAGAAGTACGTCCGTGAGGGAGGCAGTTTCCTCTCCGCGCCCTCGAGCACCTCCTTGAGGTCCACGGCCACCGGACGCTCCAGCGCCCATCGGTAGTCCATGTCCGACAGAGGCATCTGCCACTTCTTCTCCTCGTACGGGAACAGAACCTTCTCGCAGAGGTAGGGGCCGTACGAACTGAGCAGCCATTCGCGATAGTTCCGCACCTCTCCCGGCTCGCTCCTGGCGATCGATATCTCCTTCAGGACGGTCTCCCGGTCGGCGGGCGGCAACTCCACCAGGTGCCGCTGGACGGGGAACCCGATGAGACCCAGACCCGAGAGATGGACGACCTCGTGCAGCTCGTGGCGGCTCACGTCGGCCCCCAGCAACTGGACGAGTTCCTGGGAACTCTCCCGCTCGACGATCACCTTGGGCCCGTACCGGTCGAACATGCATCCGGCGATGGTGATACCGCGGCAGAGACCCCCGGCGGTCGGGGCCGCCTCCAGGATGAGGCTGTCGCGTCCCAGACGCTGGGCCTCGACGCCCGCGCCCAGGCCGGCGAGTCCGGCGCCCAGGATCAGAACCTCGACCTCACGCATGCCGCCTCACCGCCGGTCCCGTAGCCAGTCGAGGGACGCGCGGCCCAGCGCGACCATCATGTCCACGAGGTTGCGGTCGGCCTCCGGGCCCGCGGACACGGCCCTGCGGAGCAGGAAGCCGGCGTGCGACGCGAGCAGCGCGTCGATCCGGGCGGGTTCGAGATCCCGGGTCAGCGGGTGGGTCTCGGCGAGCGGCTGCGGATCCGTACCGCCGATGGACGCGCTCGACAGCAGTGTGACGACATCGCAGTGGGCGGCACCGACCCATGCGTGCGGCCAGTCGACGACGAAGACGCGTTCCTCGGTGAGCATGATGTTGAACGGATACAGGTCGCCGTGGAGGAGCGTCTCGCCGGCCAGCGCGAGCGGAGCCGTTTCCTCAAGGGCGGCGAGTTCGTCGAGACGGCCGGCCGCCCACGGCGACAGCGTGGCCAGCCTTCCGAGGACGTCGTCGTTCTTCACGGCGTCGTCCATCAGCGCCGACCAGCCTCCCAGCCGTGGCGCACCCAGGATGGCCGGGTCCACCGGCGAGGGGGTGAGCGCCCGGACAAGGTCGGTGACAGCGGTGAGTACCCTGTCGAGTTCATCGCGCCGCCATGGCTGCGCGGGGAGCCGCCCCGGGATTTCCTCGAACACCAGCGCGACCCAGGTGCCGTCGTCGTACGCGTCCAGCAGCCGCGACGCCGGCAGGTCCCCGGGAAGCCTTCGCGCGATCTCGATCTCCCTGCGATGGAAGTCCGCCGCCGCGGGCGCCGTCAGTGAACTCGCCGCCTTGACGAACGCCCGCCCTCCGTTCGCCAGGCGCACACGCGCCGCCAGCCCCTCGGAGAATCCGCCCGGCTGACCGATCGCGTCGACCACCTCGCCGCCCAGGAGCCGCTCGATCGCGGCCACCACCTCGTCGGGGATCGCCGACCAGCCGATCCTTCGGCTGCCCGTCGCCCGGGGCATACGCGGCCCCGGCTCCTCGTGATTCTCGTTCGGATCGCTTGTCATCATGGTCTTTCCCACGTCGGCGGCTGAGGATGGCGGATGTTCCGTGGACCGGCCTACTTCTTCGTGGCTCCCACCACCATCGTCTTCTTGTAGGAACGGAACTCGGCGGAGTTGACCGTTTCCCACGCGTTGTCCCTGATCTCTTCGAGCTGCCGCGCGGGAACCAGGGTCTTGGCCATGTTCGCGCGGGTCCAGTTCATCGTGTCAGGATTGAAATCCGCCGGCAGATTCCCATTGGCGCACGCCATGTCGAACAACGGGGTTCCCGGCAGCGGCATCACCAGAAAGAAATTGGCGGCGTCAAGTCCGTGTCCCATGTGCGCGCGTGCCAGCTCGACGGTCGTCTCGATCTCTTCCAGGGTCTCGTCCGGATAACCCAGCATGTAATTCCCGGTGATACGGAGACCGTAGCTCTTGCAGGCCCTGATGAGCGCGGCTATGTCGCTCCTTTCGATGTTCAGCTTGTTGCTCGCGTACTTCCTCAGCACCCGTAGGTTGCCCGATTCGAAGGGCAGCACGATCTCGGTGAAGCCGGCCTCCACCAGCGCTTCGAGGATCTCGTGATCCGGCTGCCAGCGCTTGAGCAGATGAACGACGTTGATGCCGTTCACATCGAGAATGTCGAGGCCGGCTCCACGGATCTTGCTGAGAAGGCGTATCGAGCGCTTCTTCTTGCCGAGCAGCGAGTCGTCCTCGATGAAGACCTGTTTGACACCGAGGCCCTTGAGGATCTCGAGTTCCTCCAGCACACGGTCGTCCGACTTGATCCGGTACTTGCCGATCGGTCCGGCGATACTGCCTTCTTGTTCGCCCGCGATATGGCAGTACGCGCAGTGGAACGGGCACCCCAGTGACGTCATCATGGACGCGTACCGGATCTCCGCGTCCGGGGCGAAGGCGCCGCCGTGCGGCCGGCCGATCGACCAGTAACGTTCGTTCGGAAGCAAGTCCCAGGCGGGCATGGGAAGTTCGTCGAGCTGCCACAGCACGGCGCCCGGATCCGCGGGATTGACGCGGTAGGAATCACCGTCCCGGTACGCGATCCCGGCGACCGAGCTCAGATCCGGCCGCTTCGATTCCCGTGCGAGGTCGACGATCTGGAGGATGGTGGCCTCCGCCTCCGAGAGGCAGACGACATCGAATCCGGCCCCGAAGAACTGCGGCAGCCGGGAGCGCGCGTTGACTCCGCCGGACACCAGTATCTTTTCCGGGAACGCGTCCCGGATGAGCCGGGCCGTGCGGAGCACCATGGTCTCCTGCTCGGTGAAGATGGATGTGATCCCGATGATGTCGTGGCCCGCCACCTCCTGGAGAATCCGCTGGTCGTCGACTCCGGTCCGCATCAGACCGCTCGGCAGTTCCGTCGGCGAGTTGTAGAAGACCTCGTCGAGATCGTCGGAATCGTTTCCCACACAGGCGTCGTAGACGCTCACCTCGGTACCGTGCCGCCTGAGCGCACCGCCCAGGCTCGGATAGGCGAGCGATCCGTTCGGCTTGCACATGGTGCCCCGGAGGGACTGGTTGGGCGGATAGAGAAGCAGAACGCTTACATCGCGTGGCATGGAGTTCTCCGAGTCGAGGGTTTCCGGATGGACCGCGTATCCCGGACAGGTCAGGAGGCCCGCAGAGTGCGGCCCGCCACTTCACCGGTGAACTCTCCCGCTTCCATGAACACACGGCCGTTCACCAGCGTCAGCTCATATCCACGTGACTTCTGGATCCACATCCCGTCCCCGCCGGGAAGAATGTCCTTGTACTCCGGGACGATCAGATCGAGGGCGTCGAGATCGATGATGTTGACATCGGCGTACGAACCGGCCCGGAGAACACCGCGGTCCTCCTGGCCGAAGAGCGTGGCGGGATCCCGCGTCAGCCGCTTGACGCCCTCCGCGAGGGACAGCACCCGCCGGTCCCTGACCCAGTGCTTGAGTACATAGCTGGGCAGGCTGGAGTCGCAGATACCACCGACATGAGCGCCCGCGTCGCCCAGGCCGAGAATCGAGTTGGGGTCGGTGATGCTCCGCTCGATACCGTCGACGAGCTGGTTCAGGAACTCGCGTACCCAGACAGCGCGTCCCCGGGTGCCACGGCAGTACCGGATGAACGTTTCAGCCGGTGTCTCGCCGGCGGTCTTCGCCTGCGCTTCCAGGCTGTCGTGCACGCCGTACTCGTAGTTCGCCGAATCGCTGCCGAGGTAGTACAGCCCCCGGGCCGTCGGTGTGCTGTCGCCGCCGGGGGTCGACTCGATCAGCCTCTGCCGGACATCGGCGTTCTCCAGCGCGGCCAGCCTCTCGTCGAAACGGAGTTCCCTGAGCCTGTCCCACGCCTCACCTTCGAACGGAACGTTCTGGCCGAGACCGATGAGTTCACCCACCCGCCTCGCGGCCACCTGCGGCCGCAACGAGGCGCCGGTGGCCACCTCGTCGGCGGTGCGGTCGAGGATCGCGCGGTAGATCTCCGCGCGGTCCTTGTGGTTGAAGAGACTGAATGTGACGGTCCGCCCGGTCGACCGGCTCAACGCGGTCATCAGACCCATCTCGTGCTCGAAGCGGGACCGCCACTGCCCGTAGTCCTCCTTGTCCCACAGCCGGGCGGACACCTCGATGACACCGCGTGACCTGGCACGCAGCGGCTCGCACAGATGGAGCAGTTCCTCCTTCCCGGCGAAGCTTCCCGGCACCGGCCGGCCGTCCGGCAGCGTGTGACGCAAGGTCCTCGTCGTCGAGAAACCCAGGGCCCCTCCGCGGAGCGCGTTGTCGACCAGTTCCCTCATCAGGTCCAGCTCGGCCCGTGTGGGAGCGCGCTCGGGATCCAGGGATTCCTCGATGCCCATGGCGTACGCCCGCACAGCGGAATGTCCGACCATGCCGCCCACATTGATGGCCTTCGGCATCCGGTCGACGGATTCGAGGTACTCGTCGTAGCCCTCCCAGTCCCAGGGCAGCGCCGACAGGATGATGCGGGCCGACACCTCCTCGACCGCCTCCATCATGTCGGCCAGCTTGCTCTCACCTCCGGGACGGCAGGGCGCGAAGGTGATGCCGCAATTGCCCATGACGGCGGACGTGACGCCATGCCAGCCGAGCGGAGTGGCGGTCGGATCCCAGGCGATCTGCGCGTCGATATGAGTGTGCGGATCGAAGAACCCCGGTGTCACGAGCCGGCCGTCGGCGTCGATCACTCGCGACGCCGACGTTCCGAGACCGCTTCCGACCGCCACGACGCGGCTTCCCCTGATACCGAGATCCGCGGCAAACGGTTCAGCACCGGTCCCATCGACAACAGTGCCGCCTCGAACAATGACATCGTATTCGGGCATGGGTTTCCCTTCCGTCCGTGTCGCTCAAGGCTGTCCCCGCGATCCCCGATGGATCGGCGTGCCGTGTCGAACGAGGCCGTCGCGCACCCGCCGGGAATTACGGGACGGCCCTCAAGGGGTTGTCTCCGACTCCGGAAGAAGTGTTCGCCCGTACCTGGTGAAGGAATTACGGCGGGAGTATGGGCGCGGCAAGCGCTGATTCAGATTAGGGTCCGCTCCTGGGCAAGACAACCCGTCGAAGTTGTTCACGGGCCGTCAGGAGAGGTGATTCCGGCAGTTCGTGACGTCCGCTCGGGGATGGTGAGCGGAGCGGACACCGCATGGACGTACTCGGTCTGGCCCGACCTGGCCGGTCGCGGGTGTTCAACTGCTTGTCCTCCGCAGTTGAACACCCCCGCCCAGGCCCGGCGGGGCGCTCCGTGCACTTCTTCGCCTCCCCGCGGAATCCCCTATACCAGAAACAAGCGCCTGCGTCTGGACCAGTTGACACCTCCACGGTCCTGTCGCACTCTCCGTTGGTCCACATCCGGGAAACCGAGCCGCCGGTGAGAGCACCGCGAGGAGACATGGTGAAGCTGAACAGACTCGGACGCTCCGGGCTCTTCGTCTCGCAGATTTCTCTGGGAACGATGAATTTCGGATCGTCGGGTCCCGGTGCCTGCACCACCGAGGAGGCGAGCCGTATCGTCGGACGTTTTCTGGAGGCCGGCGGAAATCTTATCGACACCGCGGACATCTACACCGCGGGCGAGTCGGAGAAGATCCTCGGCCACGTCCTGAAGGGCCGGCGCGACTCCGTACTTCTCGCGACAAAGGGCGGCCTCGGCGCCGGCACCGACCCCAACGCGCGCGGCCTGTCCCGCCGCCATCTGACCAGGGCCCTGGAGGCGAGCCTCCGCCGGCTCGGCACGGACCATGTGGATCTCTACCAGTGCCATGTCTGGGACGCCCACACACCCGTCGACGAGACCATGGCGACCCTGGAATCCTTCGTGCGTGCGGGAAAGGTACGCTATCTCGGCTGCTCGAACTTCACGGCCGCACAGATCGTCCAGGCCCAGTGGGCGGCCGATCGTGCCCGGTCGACACCGTTCGTCGCCCTCCAGGCCCAGTACTCGCTGGTCGCGCGGAGCGTCGAGGCGGAGATCCTTCCGGTCTGCCGGGACCTGGGCCTCGGCACACTGGCCTGGTCGCCCCTCGGAGGAGGCCTGCTCGCCGGGCGGTACCGCCGCGGAACAGCACCCGATGCCGACTCCCGGGTGTCGAGGACGAAGGAGTCGTCACGCGCGGCCGCCGCGTGGGCGAAGGCCGTCCTCGACCCGGTCAACCTGGATATCGCGGAAGCGCTGCGGACCATCGCCGGCGAACTGGGCGTCGATTCCGCGACCGTCGCACTGAGCTGGCTCCTCACGAACTCATCGGTGACATCCGTCGTCATCGGTCCGCGCCATGTGGACCAGTTGACCGGAAATCTACGCGCCTCGGAATTTAAACTGCCCCCGGCCGTCATCGCGAGGCTGAACGATATCTCCGCCGCAACCACGGTCAAACCCGTGACGGGAAGGGGTCTTCTGACCACCGGCCGGTAGACAGGAGCGAATCGACCGGCCCTACGCGGTCCCAAGCCTTTTGTACGACATCTCCGCGACCCGGTGGAGTCGGTCGCCGGAACCGGTTCCCGCAAAGGTTGCCCGCTATCTCGCCTCTGTGATCTCCTCATGCCCATCGACGTCTTGCGGAGGTGCCATGAGGGACAGTCACGCCCCGGAGCGACGACACGGCGACAGTTGTATCGACGTGGAGGACTTGGTGGTCACCTACCGGGTACGGGTCCGTGAAAACGCGATGGCTATGCGCCGGGCACGAAGGCGGAAGAGCACGGTCGAAGCGGTACGGGGCGTGAGTTTCTCCGTCGGCCGCGGCGAGATCGTGGGATTCCTGGGGCCCAACGGCGCGGGAAAGACATCGGTGCTCAAATGTCTCTCCGGTCTGCTTCATCCGACCGCGGGGCGTGTGAAAGTCCTCGGCCATACTCCGCACAGACGGTCCGCCGACTTCCTCCGCGACATCACACTGAGCATGGGCCAGCGCAATCAACTGCTGTGGGACCTGCCTCCTGTCGACACGTTTCTGGCCAACAAGGCCATCTACCGGATTCCGGACGCGCGGTATCGCAGAACTCTGGACGATCTGATCGAACTGCTCGGTCTGGGACCGCTGCTGAGCAAACCGGTGCGCCAGCTCAGCCTCGGCGAGAGGACACGGTGCGAGCTGGCCGCCGCGCTGCTCCACGAGCCGCGGGTGCTGTTCCTCGACGAGCCCACACTCGGACTCGATGTCGAGGGCCAGCAGGCACTCCGGACGTTCGTCGCCCAGTACCGGCGGAAGCGGCACGCCACCGTGCTGCTGACCAGCCACGACATGTCCGATATCGTCGATGTGAGCGACCGGGTGCTCCTGATCGACGGGGGCCGGGTCCGCTACGACGGCGATCTGGCGAAGCTGGTCGCGAAGGCCGCCCCGGATGTACTGATCCGCTGCCGCACTCCCCACACCGTACCGCCGCCGCTTCCGGGCTGTTCGGCGGTCTGGTGGGAGGGCGAGGTGCTGTGTGTCAGAGCGCCGCGGGAGCTCGCCGCCCACGCCGCGTCGACACTGCTGAGCAGCCTGGAGGTGTCCGACCTGACCGTTACTCCTCCGGCTGTCGAGGATGTACTGCGGGAGATGATCGTCGGCGAGATGCACGGGAAGGGCTCCGCATCCACTCTCCTGGCCGGCGATACGAATGCGTGAAGTGATCCGTTTGTACGGGGGGCTCCTCCCGGTGTCCTGGCGCGACGGCGTCGCCTATCGGGGACGGGTGTGGCTGGACATCTTCAGGATGTTCTTCCCGCTGCTCATGATGTGGGTATGGCTCACGATCGCCCAGCAGCAAGGGGGTTCGGTCAACGGCCTGGATTCCAATTTCTTCGTACGGTACTACGTGACGGCCGCGGTTGTCGCCCAAGTCAGCGTGACCTCTATTTCCATGGTGTGGGACGACGCCATTCGGCTGGGAACGCTGTCCTCGATGCTTCTCCGTCCTGCGGATCCGGTGCATCATCTGCTGTGCAAGGAGCTCTGCCGCAGGGCCCTCGCGGCGAGCGCGGGAATCCCCATGCTCATCATCGTCCTGCTTGTCACGGGCGGTTATCCGGGGAATCCGCTGAAATTCCTTCTGGGGATCGCCGCACTACTGATCGGCTTCATGTTGAACTTCTTCATGGCAACCGCGATCGGCATGCTGGCCTTCTGGCTGACCCAGGTCCAGCGCATCACCCTCCTGTGGACAGGCATCGGATCCTTCCTGGCAGGCGGAGTCGCTCCGCTGCGACTGCTCCCCCACTGGTTTCAGGACCTGGCCGCCGTACTTCCCTTCAAGGCCACGCTCGGCACCCCGGTCGAACTGCTCACCGGCGATGCCGCCGTCCTGGCCGGCCTGCGCGGACTCGGCGCGGGACTTGTCTGGACCGCCGTCGCCCTGCTGATCTATCGAGTGCTGTGGCGGCGCGGGCTGCGGCAGTACTCGGCGGTCGGTGCCTGAAATGGCCGGTCCCGAACCGGTCTTCAGGTCGAGGATCCGCCGGCTGGGCGACTATGTCCGCGCGTTTCGGGTGTTCCACCGGGACAGCACGGCTGCCGAGATGTCGTACTCCGGCAATCTGGCAGCCGGTGTCGTACTCAGCCTCTTCTGGATGATCTGGGCCATTGTCGGATTGCGCCTGTTCTTCATCCACGTGCCCTCGCTGCACGGCTGGAACTTCGACGAGGCGCTTCTCGTCCTCGCGCTGTTCTTCACCGTGAACGGCGTACGGCAGGCGCTTTTCCAGCCCAATATGAAGCGTATGACCCAGTACATCCAACAGGGCACCTTGGACCTGTTCCTGGTCAAGCCGATCAGTACCCAGTTCCTCGTCAGCTTCCGCTACATCAACGCCGTCTCCTGGACCGATTGCGGCTGGGGAATCCTGCTGGCCGTGTACGCGCTCGTCCGTGTCGGGTACGTTCCCTCCCTCCAAGACGTCGTCCAGTTCATCTGCCTGCTGGCAGCCGCCGTTGTCCTGCTGTACTGCCTCAGCTTCGGCCTGCAGACCCTGACCTTGTGGACGGTTCAGTCCAAGGGACTCGACGATCTCGTCCACGCGATCCTGGAGATCTCGCGCTACCCCACGTACTTCTACGGCAGCACGGTCGGCTTCCTGTTCAAGACCGTGGTGCCGGTCGCGTTCCTGACCACGGTGCCCTCCGAAGCCCTCCTCGGACACCAGGGATGGGCCACGGTGCTCGCCGCTGCCGCCCTCGCGGCGGTCTCGGTCGCGATCACCCGGGGGATGTGGGTGCTCGCACTGCGGAGCTACCAGGGCGTCAGCGGTTGAGGCCGCCCCCGGCTCCGGCCCCGGCTCCGGGGGCACGGATCCGGTCACTCGGCAGAACGAAGGAATCGCCGCAGCCCCTGGGCGCTTCCCCGCCACACGCTCGGGGTGAGCCGACGGTGTCCGGTGGCTTGATTTACGCACTGTTACGGAAGAGACAGTTGTGTTCAAGTGAGAATGTGCAGGATCTCCTTGAGCCCGCGTCCGGTTGGGCGTCGGTCCAGGTTTCGCGATGCACGAAAACGCCCGTACTGCCCAAGACCGTATGAGAGAGGCGTGAGTCACATATGGGTCACAACGATCAAATTCCGGTTCCGGCGCTCAGACTGGCCGAAGGCTCCTCGATCATCCGTCCGCTCGACCATGGCTCGGCGGACGGACGCGGCGACGGCGGCAGTACGGAGGAAAGCAGACGGCGTCGACTATGTTGACGCGCCATGGCCGCCCTGACGCACCCGGGCCATGAATCCATCTGTTCCGCACGACGCCCGAGGACCGCTTCCGATTCACCCGTAGGCACTTCCGGCCGGTCCGTCGGTTTCACCGGACCGGCTACGGGTGGGTAGCAGGACCCCATCGGGCTGCCCGAACGTGCCGGGAATTCGGTCGATTCATCTCGGTCCGGCGTGCCGCGATGTCCGCGGCCGGCCGACACGCCGACGGCATGGAATCACGTCGTCCCTCACACAGGACTTCACGACCGAACTCCCGCGTCCGTCCGGGCGATGACCGCCCCGAAGCCGCGATCACCGACGCGGCCGACATGTCCGCACACATGTGGCAAAGCCCAAGAATCCCACACATCACCTCCACTCCCTGTTTCTTCCGCGTGGCCCTGCTCACCGTTTCGATGGTCTTTCCGGCCCACCGTGGGCAGCCGGCGGCACTGGCAAGGCGGCGGAAGAGGCATGCCATGTCTCCATAGCACCGGGCAAAAGTACGAGATAGTCCACACTGTTCCTTGCGTAAGGGGTACTGGTGAGCGCTGTCGATCGAACAGAAAAAGTCGCGTTTGACGATCCGGCCGACTTGATGGCTCTCTACACGAAGGAAATCCAGAAATCACTCGTCGAGCTGGTTCCCATCGCCTCCCTGCTGGAAGCGGATTCTCCTCGCGGATTAGGCGAGAACAGCAGACACGTACAGATACTGGCCGAGACGGAGTCTCCGCTGCCGCCGATCATCGTGCACCGCGGCACGATGAGAGTCATTGACGGTATGCATCGCGTCCGCGCGGCCCAGCTCCGAGGAGAGGACCATATTCCCGCCCACTTCTACGAGGGGCGCGATGAGGATGTCTTTCTTCTTTCCGTCGCGGTGAACATGGCGCATGGCCTTCCGCTGTCGCTGACGGATCGCACGGCCGCCGCGGAGAGAATCTTCGGATTCCATCCGCAATGGTCCGACCGGGCGGTCGCGCTCGTCGCCGGTATCTCGGCGAAGAAGGCGTCGGAGATACGCGACCGACTTGCCGGGAGCGCGAAAGCGGTCCCCTGCAGAGTGGGGCGTGACGGCCGGTCCAGGCCGCTCAACGGCGCGAAGGGCCGCGAACGGGCAAGCGCGCTGATCAAGCAGGATCCCGAGGCGTCTCTCCGCCAGATCGCGAAGGCGGCCGGTATCTCACCGGCGACAGCGGCGGATGTACGGGACCGCCTGCGGCGCGGTGTCGCGCCTGTCCCCCAGAAACAACGGGAGACCAAGGAGAAGAGCCGGCGTTCGGGTTCCACCGTGTTGCACAACGATCCCGCCTACGGCGAGAAGGCCAAGTCGGTCGCCCAGTTGATCTCGATATCCGACAGACTCCGCAAGGATCCGTCGCTGCGCTTCAACGATGTGGGGCGGACCGTTCTTCGTATGCTGGACGCGTGTGCCGTCGCCGCCCGTGACAAACATCGGATCGTCGAAGCGCTGCCGCCCCACTGTCGCGGCCCGATAGCCGAACTCGTTCATGGCTACGCGGAGATCTGGCGGTCACTGGGAGAGGAACTGGAGCACGCCAAGTACCAGGACACACATCACCCGGAGTCGCCGGCGGACAACCCGCGAGCGATGTGAGGAGAAAAGATGACAGCGGGACCGTTCTATATAGTCCTGGCGTGCGACGAAGCCTATCTACGACCGACCGCGGTCACCATCCGATCAATCACCGCACAGCCATGGAGTTCACCGCCGACGATCATGGTGATGCATTCAGGGCTGCCGGACAACCGCGTAGCCATGTTGCGGAATTGGGTGGGTCAGGTCGAAATGGTGCGGGTGCCGCCCATCAAAGGATCGGGGCGTGCGGTGGGCGCGCGGGGCGCTCGGCATGTGTCGGAGGCCATGTATCTGAAGATCGCCGTGCCGGACCACTCTCCCGTCGACGCCGAGAAGGTTCTCTACCTCGATTCGGACACCCTGGTGACCGGTCCCGTGGAGGAGCTGTTCGCGACGGATCTCGCCGGAAAGTGCCTCGGTGCCGTGCAGGATCGTTTCGTCAACGGAACGCATCTTCCTGAGATCGAGAGATCGGATACCGGTTACTTCAACTCCGGCGTGCTGCTCTTCGATGTCGAGGCCGCCAGAAGACATGAGTTGGGGGAACGGACCCTCGCCTACGCTGAGCGGAAGTACGGCACATTGCCGTACCCGGATCAAGACGCGCTCAATGTCGCCGCCGCCGACTGCTGGACCCCCCTGGAAAGCCGCTGGAACCGAATGCTCGGGGAAGGTATAAAGGCCCGTGGTAGCGCGGAACAGCACAACGAGATGTCGGGCGCCCGCATCATCCATCTGCCCGGTCCGACCAAGCCCTGGTCCGACGATTTTCCGGCCGGCCCGATTCTGGACGAGTACATGAAGCACTCCGCCTCGATTCCCGACCCGAAGCGCTGACGGCAGGGGTCATCGCGCGCTCAAGCGCCGACCCACCCGGCTCGGCAGTTACAACTCCATGGATCCCGCGAGGTCTCCGATCTCTTGAAGCCGCCTCTCGGTGAGATCACGCACATCCCAGATGAGCTCGGCTACGCCGGCAACGGATGGTTTCGCATGTAAGGACACAGCGGGCAGAGCGATGCCGGTCAATGCCGCCAGGTCATCGGAGGGGACATCGAGAACGGCGCAGAAGTCCGCGAGAAGGTCAGCGGTCAGGGGGATGGTGCCACGCCCTACTTCTCCGTAGGTGGCAGCTGACCAGTAGCGGTCCGTGACCAAAAGGAACGTCTTGGCCATGGCTGTCCAGCCAAGGTTGCGGTTGCGGACCAGGCGCACGAGCACAGCGCCAGGACCGTCCGGGTACTGCTCGTACGCCAGCGGTCCGCGAACGGGCCGCGCACGCTCCTCCCTCGGCATTGACGCCACGAACCGGCGCAGGACGTTCCTTTGTTCCGGCGGCAGGGCAACGGCGCGCCGGACCAGATGGGGAACGTGCCATCCGGCCTTGGGATCAGCAGGAACAAGATCGTCGGGTACGTCGGCACCTGCGATCACGAAGAGGTCTGATGTGTGCAGCCCAAGGGCGGGCGCGAGCCGCCGCAGCAGGCATGGGCTCGGCTCACCGCCCCTTAACACGCTCAGGAGTTCAGACTCGGCGACGTCAGCCGACCGGCCCAGCACACCGATATCCAACTGCCTGCGCTCGGCCAGCCGCTCCAGCAGCACTCCGAAGCCCCCACCTTCAGCCATCCGAGCAGAGTAGCCGTGCTGTCTCGGGAGATTGGTGCCGTCTCGGCGGACGATCCCGAGGGGGGCACAGCCGAGTACGAGGCGGCGACTCAGGGCAGTTTCACCACGGGAGGTGCTCCGACCGGTCGACGAACTGTCCCGTCCGGGCCGATCGTCGCGAGGGTCTCGATGGACTGTGGGGGGGCAGGCAGGTGGATTCGGACACGATCGTTGCCACGGCGGCGACAGTCATCGCGCTCGCGGCACTCTGGGTCAGTTACGTGCAGACCAGAGCCGTACGGTCACACAACCACCAGTCCGTAAGGCCCTTGCTGGTGATGCGACGCGTCAAGGGGCACGAAGAGCGCAAGACAGGCATCTTGCTCATCAACGCCGGACTTGGGCCGGCCATCGTGACCAACTCTGTGGTGCGGTTGGACGGAGAACACATCGGCCAGTGGAATTACCACACGCAAGAACGCGTCGCGGCATCGCTGCCCGTGCGGCCCAATGCCTACTCCCTGCGCCCGGGTGCCGTGGTCCTTGCCGGGCAGTCCGCCTTCTTGCTGCATCTTGATGAGTTCAGCGAAGACCAGCACGGCCGGTTCTGGGAACTCATCACCCGACGCCTGGTGATCGAGATTCGATACGAGTCGCTCTACGGCGGTGAGGACTTCAAGGCCGCGCCGCCCCTGTTCTGACGAGGTCAGGAAACCGGTCAGGAAACCGGGGTCTTCCGCCCAAGGCCCCTGTCCGCTGAGGGATTGCGTCCCGGAACCGGCCATCGCATGCTGAAGGTTGGGGTATCAGGAGCCGGGGGGACCTGTGGGAGAGACTTCGGTGTGGGCACAACGCAGGGTGTCGACGAGTGCCCGGACCTTACGTCTCCCCAGAGTCCTTCTCGCTCTCGTCTTCGCCGATCTGATCTGGGAGATCGTCAAAGCCAATCTCTCCGAGGAAGACCGCGGCACATGGCCCTGGCGCTTCACCCTGCTCGACGCGTCCACGTGTGCGGCCATTGTCGCCTTGTTGACCGGCATCATCGTGACCCGGGCCCAGTTGTCCCAGACTCTCCAGCCGGTGCTGAGCTGGTCGGGCAGCGTGGGCGGAAGCCGTATGATCGCGGATTCGCGGCGAACGGTCGTCCTGGTCA
This sequence comes from Streptomyces sp. NPDC055025, assembly GCF_053608565.1. Classification (NCBI taxonomy): domain Bacteria; kingdom Bacillati; phylum Actinomycetota; class Actinomycetes; order Kitasatosporales; family Streptomycetaceae; genus Streptomyces; species Streptomyces sp. NPDC055025. The sequence continues at coordinate 6,992 of NZ_JBSGVS010000027.1, read as the reverse complement.
ACGCCGGTGGGGGACGATCCGTGGTCCGTTCCGTGTCCTACCGGATGCGAGCCTCTCCTCAGTACACGGGGCGAGCGGACCTCCCATCCGGATGGATGTCCTGGCACACGGCTGTCGACGGTATCAAGGCCCTCGGCCTCGACTGGGACCAGGACTTCTTCCTTCTCCACCTCGGTTCCGGCGCGGCCATACCCATGACGGCCGGCTCCCGGGAGGGGCTGGAACTGCTCGCGTTGGGCCCCAGAGCGTTCGAGCTGTTGTCCGTACTCGATATCAGGGTTCAGGTCACCGACTCCCTGGGGGACGTATACGAACGGGACCTGCAGTGCATTCGTCCACGGCCCGCCCCCTCCCCGTCCCCCGGCTGAGTACCGCACGCGGAGCTCGTCATCCACCGGCGAGCGCCTGATCCCGCCCGGCCGCGAACTCCTGGACCAGGCGGTGCAAGCGGTAGTGGCCGGCGGCGGGCTCCTGGAGGAGATTGGCGTCGGCGAGGCTCTCCAGGAGCGTCTCGGCCTCGCGAGGTGTGATGCCGGCGAGGAGCGCGGCGGCCCGACCGTCGATGTCATGTCCTTGGCGCCGCCCGAGGAGGCACAGCATCCGTTGCTGGGGGTCGGACAGGCGTACGTACGAGAGCTGGAGGGACCGGGCGACGCCATAGGCGCCGAGGGGATCGCCCGAGGCCAGGCTTTCCGCCAGATGGCTCAGGTCCCAGCCCGGACGGGCGCGCAGCCGGGCGCCGGCGAGTGTGAGAGCCAGCGGCAGTCCCCCGCAGTGCCGGACGACCGACTTGAGCAGCTGGACCGGCTCGGCTCCTACGCGGCGCGGGCCGACGACGGCCTTGAACAGCTGGACGGCCTCGTCCTGTGCCAGGACGTCCAGGGTCAGCAGTCGCGCGTGGTCCAGACGGGCCAGCCGGCGACGGCTGGTGACGATGACCCGGCAGCCGGACCCGGCCGGCAGCAGCGGCCGGACCTGTGCCTCGTCGGCGGCGTCGTCCAGCACCAGCAGGATCCGCCGGTCCCGCGTCAGGCTGCGGAACAGCGCCGCGCGAGCGCCCTCGGTCGACGGCAGTCCGGGGCCGGGGACGCCGAGCGACCGCAGGATGAGTTCCAGGGCGGTCGCCGGCTCGACCGGGGACTCGGACCGGGCGAATCCCTGGAGGTCGACGAAGAGCTGCCCGTCCGGAAAGCGGGGAGCGAGCTGATGGGCGAGACGCACCGCGAAGGCGGTCTTGCCCACGCCCGCCATCCCGTCCACGACACAGACCCGCGCGCCGACCATCGCGTGGGTCGCGCGCCGGGTCTCGGCTGCGGGCAGGTCACGCAGTTGGCTCAGCTGCTTCCGACGGCCGACGAAGTGGCAGGTTTCCAGGGGAAGTTCGGCGGGAACGGCGCCGGTCGCCGCCGTGGCCGTGGAGCGCGGGGGCAGGTCCAGCACCGGGTCGCTGGTGAGGATCTGCCGGTGCAGGCACCGGAGTTCCGGCCCGACGGCGATACCCAGTTCGTTCCGCAGCCGTTCACTGACCTGCTGGAACGCGTCGAGCGCTTCGGCCTGCCGCCCCTGCCGGTAGAGTGCCAGCATCAGCTGCGCCCAGAAGCGCTCCCGCCACGGGCACTCCCTTACCACGTCCTGGAGTTCGGCGATCACCTCGCGGTGCGCCCCGCGTGCCAGATCCAGGTGGATGCGCTGCTCCAGCGCGCTGTGGCGGCGCTCGGCGAGGCCCGGGACGAAATCGCGGTGCAGGGAGTCGGAGGGTACGTTCGACAGGGCGGGCCCGCTCCACAGGCCCAGCGCCTCGCGCAGCAGCGCGCTCTCCCGTCCCTGGTCGCCTTCCGCGCCCACACGCTGGGCCGTCGCCAGCGTGCTGTGGAAACGCAGCAGGTCCAGCTGAGATTCGTCGGCGTTCACGAGATATCCGCCCGAAAGGGTCCGGATCGGCTCAGGCCGCTCGTCGGAGGACTGGCGCAGGACCCGGCGTAATCGCATGACGTACGAGCGGAGTGTGGTGTGCGCGCCCGTGGGAGGGTTCTCACCCCACAGGTGTGCGACCAATTCGTCAGCCGAAACCATCTGATTGGCCTGTAGGAGCATCGAGGCCAGCAAGATCCGTAACTTCGCGGCCGGTACGGGAACTTCCCTTCCGCCGTACAGCACGCGCAGCGGCCCGAGTAAATGGAACTTCGGACCTTCCGCCTGTTTTGCCATATCGCGTCCCCATCTCGCGTCCCGTCGAAGCATCGCTGTGGTCACTGCGTACAGCACGGAGCGGACATCCCGCACCAAATGGGCGTTCCGGCGGCTTCTATGGTGCCAGGCATACGCGCCACCGTCCAGCCACACAGGCGCCACAACCACCTGAGATTCTTCCTGGGTTCAGCGATCGCCGTTCGGTGCAAGTCCGTTTGCGGCCATACCAGGACCGTAATGACGACTTGGCCGGGAATCGCTGCAAGTACTTCTGGAAAATGGCGCACGAATCGAAGGGGGGCGCGCGTGTACGACTCATTCGCGCTGGTCGAGGAGATATCCGGCTGGCTCTCGAAACCGGCCGAAGAAGTGGACCGGAGATTCACGGGAAAGGAACGTGACAGAATACTGGCGGCAGTCAATGAGCTGAATGACGAAGCACTGTCCGGAGATTCGGAGAGCTTCTATCACCAGCAGCTCCTGCTGTCCCGCCTCCACCATCTGATCCTGCGCATCCCGGATGCTCCGACGGCGGAGGGCTCGCTCGCGGTCCACGAGGTGACCGGGCTGCTGGAGCGGGCGACGCTGCGCGGTGAGGACCGTCAGCTGGACGCCGCCCTGCTGGCGGACCTGCCTTCCGAGCCAGGTGAGTTCCTGTCCTGGCTCAAGGAACAGGCCCGGCAGCACCGCGTGTTCAAGCATCCGTACTACATGGATTTCATCCGCAACCACGCCACCGAGGCGGATGTCCGCACCTACATGATCCAGGAGTCCGTGGTCGACGGCCGGTTCGACGACCTGCTGGCGTTGATGCAGGTGGGGACGAGCGGCCCGGCGAAGATGGAGATCGCGGCCAACTTCTGGGACGAGATGGGGAACGGCAAGCCCGCGGAAGTCCACACCCATCTCTTCAACCAGATCTTCGACGTGTTCAAGGTCTCCGAGAAGGAGCTGGAGGAGTCGCTGACCGGCACCGCCCTCCTGAGCGGAAATCTCGCCGTGCTGCTCAGCCGGTATCGGCACCGGTACCCGGAGGCCGTCGGTTTCCTGGGCATGACCGAATGGCTGGTTCCGGACCGCTTCGTCCAGGTGGTGAGCGCGTGGGAGCGCCTCGGTCTGCCGGACGTGGGAATCGTCTATCACCGGCTGCACATCACTGTCGACGCCCAGCACGCGGCGGGCTGGTTCCACAACATCGTGAAGCCGTCGGCGCCCTCGGAATTCATGCGGCTGGGTATCGCCCGCGGGGCACTGTGGCGGCTCAACAGCTCGGCGCGCTATCTCGACGAGCGGCTGGCCGAGGTGTCGGAACGCCTTTCGGGTGAGAAGGCGGAGCACCGCGCCGTCGCGCGTTGAGCCGTCGGCCGAACCGGACCGAAATCCTTCGGTGGTTCCACCGGAATCCCGGAAGTCACGGAAGTCACGGAATCTCCGGAAGCCTCTGGAAAGACCCTCGGAAACAAGCCCCATGGAAGGAAGAGCGATCCTTATGCCACTGACTGCCCAGCGTTTTTCGGTTATCGAGATCCCGGCGGTCCAGCAGAACGTGCTGGACAGTTACGACAACTGCCCGGTCGACGAGTACATGGGCAACGGCACCCGGTACAAGCGGTTCTCGCAGTACCGCATGAGCTTCACGGAGGGCGCCGGCTGGACCTTCTCGCTCCTGCCGCACCGGGACTACACCACGTACAAGAAGTTCAACAATGTCGCCGGTGGTATCCGCCGGGGCTACCTGCCCATCGAGGTGGACTTCACGCCGCTCATCCGGGCCGGTGCCGAGGGCTTTCCCCTGGACACCCAGGACGACTGGCAGATCAATGTGCACCAGAACCGCACCCGGGCGACCGGCGACAAGTCCGGTCCGCTGACCCCGGAGGGCGTGCACCACGACGGGCACGAGTTCGTCATGATCGCTGTCCTGCGGCGCAACAACGTCGGCGGCGGCCTGACCCGGCTGTGGGAGCCCGGCGGCGCGGAGGAGCCGTTCTGGACCGGGACCCTGGAGGCCGGGCAGGCCGTGCTGCTGGACGACCGGGCCATCGCCCACGATGTCACCGACGTGCTCTCGGCCGACGGTGGTCCCGGGCATCGTGACATCGTTATCGTCGCCTTCTCCCGCTGGAGTGAGAAGTGGTACGGCGACGACCACGACGAGGCCGCCCTGAACAACGCGCCCGAGCCGTCGGCGATGTAGGCGGCGCGCGGGGCCGGACCGCTCGGCGCGGTACTCCTCAGGGCCGGACCTCGCCCGGAGGAGTACCGCGCCCGAGGCCGGACCGCCCGAAACCGGACCGCTCGGGGCCGCACAGCCTGGGGCCGCACCGCCTGGGCCGCACGCCGCACGCCTGTCACATGTCGGCGTACGGCCCGCACGGTCGGGCGACAGCCGGCCGGACACGTCACGACTCCCGGAAGCAGGTGGCACGTGCACGACTTCGTGAAGTACCAGGCCCTGGGCAACGACTACCTGGTCGTCGATCCCCTGCGGATCGACCTGCTCGGTCTGCCGTCCGCATCCCGGGCCGCGCGGCTGCTGTGCGACCGGCACTTCGGCGTGGGCGCCGACGGGGTGCTGCTGGGTCCGGTCGGCCCCGTGCGGGCCGGTGAGCCGGTCGTCCTGCGCATCTTCAACTCCGACGGCACCGTCTGCGGCAGGAGCGCCAACGGACTGCGCATCTTCGCGCTCCACCTGTCCCAATACCACCAGGGGGGAAGGGAGTTCGTCATCCGGACCCTCGCCGGTGACACCTCGGTGCGGATCGAGGACCTGGACGCGGGCATCGTGCGGGCGGACCTGGGGCGGCCCAGCTTCGAGGCCGCTGACGTTCCCGCTCCGGAGCTGACGGGACGGGTCCTCGACCGGCCGCTGGAGGTGGCCGGCCGACAGTTCCGGGTGAGCTGTCTGAACAACGGCAACCCGCACACCGTCGTCCCGCTGCCCGAGGTGTCCGCCGCGTTCGCACAGGAGTGGGGCCCCCTGATCGCGGGCCATCCGGCCTTCCCCGAGCGCACGAACGTGCAGTTCATGCGGGTTGTCGACCGCCGGACGGTGGAGATCGAGATCTGGGAGCGTGGCGCCGGCTACACCCTGGCCTCCGGAAGCAGCGCCTGCGCCTCGGTCGGCGCGGCCCACGCTCTGGGCCTGGTCGACCGCTCGGTACGGGTGCTGATGCCCGGTGGAGTCGTGGAGACGGGCATCGACGCCGAGGGCGGGATCACCCTGTCCGGCCCTGTCGAGCAGGTGGCGGCGGGAACCCTCGCACCACGGTTCCGCGCCCGTCTCGGCGTGCCCGCTGTACCCGCCGTGCCCGCCACACCCGCCGAACCGGATATACCGAACGTACCGGACGGGAAGCCCGGCGGGACGGCCGCCGGTGTCACGGCGGGGCACGGGGCCACGGGTGTCGCGGCGGGCCACGGGACCGAGGCATGACGCCCGCCGGCGCCGGAACCCCGGCGAGGTCGGTCTACTCCATAGCCCGTTGGACGTTCGTCGACTCGGCGGGCCGCTATGACATCGACCTCGGCAACAGCTACGTACCCAGCCGCGTCCTGTCCGACCTGACGGTCCCCGCCGGCCTCAGGCTCGACTACGGCACCGACCGGGGCACACCGGAGCTGCGCGGCCGGATCGCCGGACTGTACGGCGGGCGGCCCGAGTCGGTCACGGTCACGCACGGCGCGCAGGAGGCGCTGTTCCTGCTGTTCGACGTACTGCTGCGGCCCGGCGACCAGGTGATCGCGTTCAACCCCGGCTGGCAGCCGCTCCTGGACCTGCCGCCCCGGCACGGCGCGCGGGTGACGGTCCTGCCGTACGGGCCCGACCTGGCCGTCGACGCCGCCGCCGTGGCCGCCGCGGCCGATGACCGGCTGCGGCTGATCGCGCTGAACTCGCCCTGCAATCCCACCGGCCGGCGGGTCGGCGAGCGGGAAGTGCGCGCGCTGGCCGCCCTGGTGGCGGAGCGGGACGCCTATCTGCTGGTCGACGAGGAGTACGCGATCGACCTGTCGCGATCCCCGGCCGTCGGCCAGGACCGGGTGATCTCGGTCTCCGGCCTGTCCAAGACGTACGGCCTGCCGGGGCTGCGCACCGGCTGGATGTACGGCGCGCCGGAGGTGGCGGAGGCGTGCGCGGAACGGAAGTTCCTCACCTCGATCGCCAACTCCGTGCTGTGCGAGGCCCTGGCCTGCTCGGCGCTGGACCGCCACGAGGACTACGTACGGGAATACCACCGGCTGTGCGCCCCGGGCTTGCGGCTCGTGGAGGAGTGGGCGGCCCGCCATCCCGACGCCGTGCGTCTGGTGCCGCCGGACGGTACGCCCTTCGCGTGGGTGCAACTGCGCACCGGCGAGGACTCGTTGAGACTGTGCCGCCGGGCGCTGGAGGCCGGCCTGCTGCTGACCCCCGGGGAGACCATGGGCTCCGGGGAAGGCTTCCGGCTCGGCTTCGCCCGTGATGCCGACACGGTGAGGGAGGGCCTGCGGCGGCTCGACACCGTACTGCTCCCGCCCCCGGGACCGCTGCCGGACCCGGGGCCGCTGCCGGACCCGGGGCCGCTGCCGCACGCGGAACCACCGCCGGACACGGAACCACCGCCGGACGGGCCGTCGTCCGGCCCGTCCGGTGAGTGAGGGCGCTCCCCCGGTCAAGCGGGCGCTCTCCCCTTCCCTGGTCAGGGCGCTCGGGTCCCCGGTCAGGACTTCGCGGGCTGTCCGGCCTCCGCCGCCTCGGCCTCCTCGGCCCGTCGCGGCTCGCCCCCCGTGGCGGGCCGCGCCCGCCCCGCCCGCCGCGCCGGCGC
>NZ_JBSGVS010000026.1:0-110499 GCF_053608565.1 Streptomyces sp. NPDC055025 | reverse complement strand
GGGCAACGACGCCCCGGCCGGCCCGTCGCCGTATTCCACGAACGGCCCCTTTTTATGCAGAAACGAAAATCCCGAATACCTTCACGCGGCAATCGAGTGAACCGGAGAAGGCCGTAAAACAGCACAGTTTCCTCGCCAAGGGCCAACTCGTTGGTGTTCCAGCAGCGGACGCAGGAGCGGAGAATTCGATGCTCGCGTGCCACGACAGTCGTGCGGACGGGAACGCCGCTGCGGAAAGGGCTCACGATGAAATGCAAGAAGGCCGCAACAGTCGTCGCAGGTCTGCTCATGACGATGGGCGCCGCGGCTCCTGCCATGGCCGATGCCGAAGCCGAGGGCGTCGCAGTCGGTTCTCCCGGCGTGCTCTCGGGCAATGTCCTTCAGATTCCCATTCACGTACCCATCAACCTGTGCGGTAACACCATCGACGTCATCGGTGTACTGAACCCCGCTTTCGGCAACGTCTGCTTCAACAACTGACGTTGTCCGTCCGGTCCCGAAGCGCGGGGTTCCCCTGCTTCGGGACCGGTCTCGGTCGGCCCCGATGTCACAGCAGGAGGAGAAGAGATAGATGCGAGACCTCATCAGCAAAGGGCTGCTCACCGCCGCGGCGGCGTCGAGCGTGCTGTCCCTGAGCGGTGGCTATGCCATCGCGGTGGAGAGCGACGGGGTGGCCGCCAGATCACCGGGTGTGCTCTCGGGCAACAATGTCCAGGCACCCATTGAGGTCCCGGTCAATGTCTGCGGGAACACCGTCGACGTCGTCGGAGTGGGCAATCCCGCTTTCGGCAACGGCTGTGGCAATGCGTCGGGCCGGCCGGGACACTCGGCGGCGCACGAGCGGACCTCGTCGCACCCGTCCCGCCAGGCACCCCCGTCCCACCCCGCGCACCAGGCACCCCTGGCGCCGCAGCGGCAGGACGACCGGACGCCGTCCGCCCCTCAGGGGCCGGACCACGCCCCGGTGGCCGCCCCGGAGGACACGCCCGCCCACGCACCGCGGCGGCACGAGACGCACCCCCGCACGGAAGGGCACCCCCGGCAGGAGGCCGTGGGCACCGGCGCCGCCGCCAGTGCCATCGCCAAGGGATCGCCGGGTGTGGGCTCGGGCAATGTCGTCCAGGCACCGCTCCACATTCCGCTGAACCTCTGCGGCAACTCCGCCGATCTGATCGGCGTCCTCAACCCGGCGTTCGCCAACCGGTGTGAGAACGGCGCGCCGATGACGGCCCCCGGGATCCCCGCGCACCCGCTGCCGGAGCCCCCCGGAACGCCCACTGGCCCGGAGACCCCCGGGACCCCCGGAGGTGAGGAGACCCCCGGGACTCCCGGAGGCGAGGAGCCGCCCGGGACCCCCGGAGGTGAGGAGCCGCCCGGCGGCACGGGGATCACACCGCCCGCTCCGCACGCACCCCCGGGGAACAGGGTCATTCCCGACACGGTCCCTCCGGCCACGCCCTCCCGGCCCGGGTCCCCCGCGAACGTCACGGAACTCGCCTCCACCGGCAGTGACGCCGGTCTGCTCGGCATGGCGGCGATGAGCATGGGTCTGCTGCTCGGCGGCGGGATCCTGTACCGGCGCAGCACCGCGCCCGCCCGTGTCTGACATCGACTGACCGCGGACGCCGACGTATCCGGCCGGCCGGGAGAATCGCGGCGGATCCTCCCGGCCGGCGGACCTGGACGAGCAGGCCCTGACGCCGCGTCAGGTCGCTGATCGCTTCAGGTCAGCAGGGACTTCCCGGCCGTCGCCGACATCGGCTCCGCCGCGGGCGACGCCTGCCGCTGCCGGACCGTACCGAGCGACCCGCCGCGCGATCCGAGCCGCCGCCGCACCCCCCGTACCAGCCGCTCGGCGGTATACGCGGCGCCGTACACGAAGCGCATCGAGGGGCCGAACGACGGCGCGCTCAGCAGCCCGGCCACGAAGAGCCCCGGGTGCGAGGACTCGAAGAGCGGGCTCGCCTCGGGCGCGGTGCTGGGGGAGACCGTCGCCAGCGCGGCCCGCAGTTCGCCGCCGAGCAGACCGAGCCGTTCCAGCCCCGGGGTGAATCCGGTGGCGGCGATGACATGGTCGGTCTCCACGGTCTGCACCCGGCCGGTGGTGGCGACCAGTTCGAGCCGTACCCCGCCGTTGTCCATCAGGTCCGCGCTCGCCAGACTCTCACCCAGCCTGACATCCACCGCCGGCTCGAACCGCTCCCGCAGCCACCACGCGCCCGCCGGTCCCAGCGCCGAGGTGAAGACACGCGCCCGGGTCGGGGCGGGCAGCCGCCGGAAGAGGCCCGGGGTCTCCGCGTAGAGCCAGTTCTTCCATCCGCAGCCCAGTCCGGTGTGCGGCATACGGACCGTCTCCCTGACGGGGCGGTCCAGGGGCGGCGGCAGGGTGTTCCAGTTCAGCCGGCCGGAGCGGGCCACCACCCTGACGGTGGTGCCCTGTTCGGCGAGGAGGGCCGCGGTCTCCAGAGCCGCCTGGCCCGCGCCGATGACGGTCACGTCCCGCCCCACGAAGCGCGTCAGATCCGCGTGGTGACTGCTGTGCGTCACCTGCTCGCGGGTGAGCGCGTGCAGAGGCGCGGGGATGTCGATGAAGGGCATCACCCCGACCGCGAGCGCCACCGTACGGGCGAGCACACTCTCGCCGTCCTCGGTGGAGAGCCGGAATCCGCCCAGGACGGGCTGGACGGCCGTGACCATGCGTTCGTCGACGGGCGGGACCGCGCGCTCCGCGAACCAGAGTCCGTACGAGGCGAAGAAGCCGACCGGCAGCGGAACGCCGTGCCGTACCTCCACCCCCTGCGTGGCCGCGTAGTCGGCCAGACCGAACGCGCCCGCCGGATCGCAGAGATTCGACGCCCACGGTTCGGATTTCAGATACATCCCGGGGGGCATGTGGTCCCGCCATGAGGCCATCGGCCTGCCGAAGACCCGCAGATCGAGTCCGGCCGCCGCGGCGTGCGCGGCGATGGAGAGTCCATAGGGGCCTGCGCCCACCACTACCAGGTCGTACATCAATGTGTTCCGCTCTCTGTGCCGGGATGGTCAGTCGTGGTGTCTGTCGTGGTGATCGGTTGGATCTGTGCGGTAGGTGACGGTCCGTCGGGGACGCGCTCCGAGGCCGGGCCGGTCGGACCGGCCATGCCGGTCATGCCGGAATCAGGGCCGCTGCGACACGGGGACGCCCCGGACGGAACCGGCCGGGCTGCGTCCGCGCCTGAGCACGGGAGTCGTCCTCGGCAGCGCGGGATCGTGACGCCCGGAGTCACCCCTGCGCCGGTCGGTCGCGATACCCCCGAGCACCCGGCCCAGCCCGTTCCGGCCCCTGCGTACCGCGTGCAGCCCGAAGGCGACGGCCATGGCGTACGCGGGCCGCGGATCGTCCAGCGCGAACCACGCGGCCTCCATGGTCATGGACCGGTCCGCCGCCCCGCCGCGCCCGTCCGCGCCCACGGTGTGCGCGCCGTCGTGCCCGAGGCGTCCGGCGCCCCGCGCGCGGCCGGAGGGCAGCACGGAGAGGGCCGACAGCAGCGCGTAGTTCTCCACCACGAAGGTCCTGCCGTGCGCCGCGGCCTGTACGGGGACGGCCCGGCCGGTGAGATCGAGATGGAGCGCCCGTACGACGTCCGTGCCCGAGCGGTCGGTGAAGAGCCGGAACTGCGCGCCGGGCCGGGGGTTGAAGTCGAGGAGATGGTAGGCGCCTGTCGCGGTGTCACGGCGGAAGTCGAGATCGAGGATCCCGCGGTAGCCGAGCGCGGAGACCATCTGACGGGCCGTCCGCTCCACGGCCGGATTGGGCAGCCAGGTGCCCACCGCGGTCAGCCCGGCCCCCACCGGCCAGGATCTCTCCTTGCGCCCGGCCGCCCCGACCAGGCACTCGCCTCCGGAGCCGCTGTATCCGTGGAAGAACCAGTCCAGTCCCCGGCCGTACGGCAGGAACTCCTGGAGGAGCAGTCCGCTGCCCGCCTCGGCGCTGCGTCCGTACAGCTCACGGGCCTCGTCGGCGGAGCGTACGAGCACGGTGCTGCGCAGCCCGGCCGCCTCGGGAAGGAGCCAGGGCCTGCTCCACTTCGCGATGACCGGCAGTCCGAGCGAGCGGACGGCGTCCGCCGCCTCCGCCGCGCAGCCGGGGATCACCGTCCTCGGATGGGGGATGCCGAGGTCCCGGCAGATACCCACCAGCTCCGCCTTGTCCGCGACCCGCTCCGGCAGTCCTGACGGCTGTTCAGGCAGCAGGTAACGGCCGGTCAGACAGGACTGGAGCTGTCCGACGGTGATGGCGCTCAGATCGTCCATGGGGATCAGCACGGCCGGCCTCCCGAGCCGGTCGGAGACCTGGACCAGCAGTCGCTGAATCTCCGCCAGATCCCGGCAGCCGTCGGGTCTTGGGTGTGTGCGGCGCAGATAGCGGGAGTGCCCGACGGGGCCGCGCGCGGCCTCGACCACCGTGTGCACCTCGATCCCGGCCCGGCCGAGAGACCGGACGGCGCCCAGCGTCCCGTGGTGGAAGGGGTTCTGGTCGAGCCTCATGAGTACGGCGGGAACACGGGTGTCAAAGCTCGGCACAGTGGTGTCCTTCAATTCGATGGCCCAAGCGGGGGATGAAATTCACGAACGGACTACTAGAACGCCAGGCCGGGTTCTCGTTCGGCTCATTAGAAATACTTTTGAAGGAGCGTGACCACGGCTCGCGGCCACGGAAGAGAGCTCAACTCGCAAGGAGCTTGTATATGTCCCATCGACGTCGACGGCTGACCGCCACGTGTCTGGGTGTGGTCATGGCCGGTCTCCTTTCCTCGGGCACGGCGCTGTCCGCTCCGGGTGACGCGAACGATCCGGACACGGTGTCCGGCCACAGGCCTCCACAGGCATCCGCCCCCGCGACAGGCGCGTATCTCGACTTCGGCCCGAAAGGCGTCGAGCGCATCGCCGCCATGCAGAAATGGCTCGGCGGTACGGAACTGCGGGTCGGGCACAGCTATCTGCCGGGGGACGTGTGGTCCAACATCGAGGGCGCCCCGGAATTCCTGGCGGACTGGGCCGCATGGCGAAAGGCCAGGGACAACCGCATGTTCGTGCTCAACGTCCCCATGCTGGAGCACACCGAGGACCGGGTACGTGACTCGCATGTCCGCCGTGAGCTGTTCAAGGGCGCGGCGGGTCTGTACGACGGACACTTCACCACCCTGGCCCGGCGCCTCGTCCGCCTCGGTGTCCCGGACACGGTGATCGTGCTCGGCTGGGAGATGAACGGAGACACGTACACCCATCGCTGCGGACCCGCCCCGATGGCGTGGCGGAGATACTGGCAGCGCATCGTCACCGCCATGCGCGCGGTGCCCGGACAGAAATTCCGTTTCGACTTCGCGCCCAACCGGGGGCTGGACGACATTCCCTGGACGGCGTGTTATCCGGGCGACGACTACGTGGACATCATGGGCATGGACTCGTACGACCAGCCGCCGGGCCGGACCTTCGACGAACAGGTCGACGAGCCCTTCGGACTCCGGCACCATGTGAACTTCGCCGCCGCGCATGGAAAGGTGATCTCCTATCCGGAGTGGGGCCTCTTCCGTAACGGTGACAACCCCGAATACATGCGACGCATGCTCCAGTGGATCGACACGTACAAACCGCTCTACAACACCGTCACCGACTACTGTCCGCACGGCGTGTGGCAGTGCGAGGAGAATCCCGAGTCGTCGAAGGTGTACCGGTCCATGCTCTACGGCCGGGTGCCGGAACCGGCGCCGACACCCACAGCGACACCCACTCCGGCACCCACACCCACTCCGACGCCGACCCCGGCGTCCCCCGGGACCTCCGGGACGCCCGCGCCGGAGCCGGCCGCGCCGGAGCCCGCTCCCGTCCCGACGCCCGTCCCGACGCCCACCCCGGCACCGGCCGTCGGACCCGTGTCGGGCCCCACGCCCGTGCCGGCCGGGCTGCCCGCCCGTCCGCCGGTCTGTACGCCGATGGACCTCGGTCCCTGGATCGAGGGATGGCTCGGCGGCAAGGTCTGCCTCCCTCTCACCTGGTGGCGCAGGCTCGGCTCCTGAGGCTCAGTCCCGGCGCATCCGCTTGACCAGCGCGGCGGCCCGCCCCCGGGCCGCCGCGTGCCCGATCAGCAGCCGCAGCGAAGGCTCCAGACAGGGCCGGGAGAGCAGATAGCGCTGATTGCGGACGGTCTCCGGGCGCCAGTGGTGCTTGTACGGCTCGTTGCCGCGCAGCATGCTCAGCGTGGTGCGTCCGCTCCCGCCGATCTGCCGCGCCCCGCTCCGCAGCAGCATGGTGGCCACATCCACCTTCCTGGCGCGCAGCCCGGGATCGGCCCCGTACAGATAGCCGCCCGCCAGCGTCCCCGACATCAGGGTGAGATCCGCCGCCAGCACCTCCCCGGCCAGCAGGAACTCGGTCACGCGCGCGTCGCCGTACCCGGCCATCGCCCGTACCGAACGGCTGAGATGGTTGTGGAAGCGCGTGCTGAGATGCTCGGCGGTGACCCCGCGGCCCTGCCACTGGAGCCGGTGCAGTTCCAGCAGCCGTGCGACCGCGAGCGGGATCTCCTCCTCGGGCACCACCCGCTCGTCGATACCGAGCGAGTCCAGCTTGCGCAGCTTCGCGCGGAAGCGCTGGGCACGCGAGGAGGCGAGCCTGCCGAGCAGCTCGTCCATGGGAACGGCGGGCAGCTCCAGACAGACCGAGTCGGCCAGCTGCCGGCGCGGTCCGCTCCAGCAGGCGACGACACGTTCCGCCGCGGCGCCCGGCCGTACCTCCCGCAGATCGATCACCGCCGTACGGGCCACCTCCCGCAGAGCCCTGGCCAGCGCGGCCGCCGCGGCCTCGGGGCAGCGGTCGTCCAGCAGGACGTCGGAGAAGTCGGAGATGGTCCCGCCGAGCGGTACGAGGACGGGGACGGGGCGGTGGACCAGCATCAGCGGCGCCGCCGCGACCAGTTGTCCGGCCCGCCGTACGAGCACGACCCGCAGCCGGCCGGGCGTGCCGTACGACACCCACCAGGAGTGCAGCCAGGCGTGGTTCTGGAACGGGGTGGCGTTACGGGAGCGGCGGTGCAGCGTGTGCCAGTCGGGCCCGAGCGCGGCGAAGCGGCCGATGTCCCGGCACACCTCCGTGGTGAACACCGACCCGGAGACGGACGAGGCGGACGGTGCCGACGGGGAGGAAGAGGGGAGGGAGGAAGAAGAGGGGAGGGGGGCGGAGGGCAGGGGGGACGCGGAAGACGCGGAGGGCGCGGCGGCGGAGCGCGTGCGGGCCGCCGCCGAGGGCATTCCGGTCGCCCGTCTCGATTCTGTGTGCATCAGACTGTCTCCGGCTGTGGTTGGGATGCCGTCGCCGGGCCCGGGACGGTCACATGGACCTGCTCGGCCCGCCGCCTCGGCCTGACCAGCAGACCGAGCCCGCCGAGCAGCCCGCCCGCGCTCGCGCCGACCAGGGCCGCCAGGGGCGGGGACGCCGAGACCGGACCGGTCGGCTCGACCGCCCGGGAGAACTGGAGCACCCGTACGTTCGTACTGCCCTGCAAGTGGGTGCCGTTGACGACCAGGGAGCGCGCGACGCCGTCCGCCATGTTCACGGCCGTGGCCGCCTCGGACGAGGTCGCCGTCACGGAGATCATCGGAGCGTCCGGCGAAGTGGCCGTCCGCACATTCTTCTTGAGGGTCTCCACCGACACCCCGGACCAGACCGGCGCGTCACCGAGCAGCGCCACCTGGGAGGCGATCCGTCCGTACGCCGTCGCGAATCCGAGGGCCGCGGCCGGGTCGGACTTCTCCGTCGGTACGACCAGGACATAGCTGGTGGCCATGTACTCGGGGGTACGGAGCAGTCCGTACGCGCCCCCGGCCAGCGCCCCGGCCAGCGCCGCCGCCGGCACGATCCCCCAGACGGGCAGCGCCTTCAGCCTCGCCGACGCCGGAATGCGCCGCGCGGCCCGGCGCCGCGGAGGACTCGACTGGTTCATGATCAACTCACCTCTCGGGTGGGGGCCGTACCGCGCACGGCATGCCCGTACACCGTCATCAGTTGTTCGGCACTGTGGGAGATGTCGTAATGGCGCGCCGCCCTGGGCACGGGCAGCCGGCGCGGACCCGTCTCCTCGAACCGCCGCAGATCGGCGACCAGTTCGGGCACGGAACCGCTGATCTGCCGTGCTCCAGGGGCGTCGGTGGCCGGCAGGTCGTGCAGCGCGGGGCAGGTGACATGGAGCACCGGCAGTCCGGCCGCGAGCGCCTCGACGACGGCGAGTCCGAAGGCCTCGTCGTAGGAGGTGGACACGAAGACGTCCATGGCCGCGAGCAGGGACGGCAGATCGGCCCCGAGGTACGGCCTTCCCGGCGACCCGTCCGGCGACCCGTCCGGCGATCCGTCCGGCAATCCGTCCGAAGGCCCGGTCGACGGCGCGGTCGACGACTTCTCCGATGATCCTCCGAAGTCCCCGCCCCGCGCCCCCGGATGGATCCGCGGCGGATCCTCACAGGCGCCGTGCAGCAGGATCCGATGGGCCGCTCCCCGCCGCCGTGCCAGCCGCCGCAGCCGCTCCCGCTCGGGTCCATCGCCGACCAGGAGGAGTCTGGCGCCCGGCAGTTCGGTGACGGCCCGTACGAGCGTGTCGAAGCGTTTGCTGGGGGTCAGCCGTCCGACACCGCCCACCACGAAGGCGTCCTGCGGCAGCCCGAGACGGCTCCGGGCGGCGCGGCGCGCGCTCTCGTCGTAGCCGAAGCGTCCGACGTCGATGCCGTTGGGCACGATATGGATCCGGTCGTGGCGCACCCCCCAGCGCTCCAGCCGGCGCGCGACGGTGGCGGAGACGGCGACCGTCGCGGTGCCGAGTCGCTCGCCCGCGAGATAGAGCGCGCGGGCGCCGGTGGAGAGCTGTCTGCCCTCGATCTGAACGGCGCCCAGGGAGTGTTCGGTGGCCACGATGGTCCGTACGCCCGCGAGACGGGCCGCGAACCGTCCGTACAGACAGGCCCGGTAGAGATGGGTGTGCACCAGGTCGTACCGCCCCTGCTTGACCAGCTTGGTCAGTCTGGGCAGCGCGCCGAGGTCCTTGTTGCCCGTCATGGCGAGATCCGTGACGGGGACGCCGTCGGCGACGATCCCCTCGGCGACCGGACCGGGGTTGGTGAGGGTGATGACCTCGCTCTCGGTCGGCAGCCGGCTCAGCAGGAGCCGCAGTTGCTGCTCGGCGCCGCCGATTCCGAGGCCGGTGATGATGTGCAGCACTCTCACGGTCCCGTCCTCCCGCCCGTGCCGACCAGGGCGTCGGCGTACACGGCGTACTCCGCGGCCGGGACGGGCTCGCGGCGCCAGCGGTGCAGCCGCCGTTTGAGAAGCAGCCGCGCTCCGGTGTCCCGCTCGCCGACATGGACCCGGGGCAGGGCGAGCATCCCGGTCAGCGCGCCGGGGCTGATGGCACAGGCGTAGGTGTAACCGGCGTCCCGTACGGCCGCGACGACCCGGGCGTCGACCGTGCCGTACGGATAGCAGAAGCCGCTCACCTCGGCGCCGGTAAGGGCTCGGAGCAGCTCCCTGCTCCGCCCGGTCTCGGCGGCGAGCAGTGTGTCGTCGGCCCTGGTCAGATCGGTGTGGCGCAGTCCGTGGGAGCCGATCTCCATCCCCGACGCGGCGGCTTCGCGGATGCCGTCCGCGGTGAGCAGGGGCTTACGGGGGCCGAGCCTGTCCCATTCGTTCGTACCGCCGAGACGGCCGGGCAGGACGAAGACCGTGGCGGTGAAGCCGTACGCGTGCAGCAGCGGTACGGCACGCTCCAGGAAGTCCGCGTATCCGTCGTCGAAGGTGAGTCCGACGAGTCCGGCGCCGCGGCCCTCGGCGCGGGCGCGCAGCAGCCGCTCCATACCGACGCCGGTCAGTCCGCGCCGGCTCAGCCAGCGCAACTGCCGTTCGAGCCTGGCCGGTGAGACGGTCACCTGATAGGGGTCGTCGGCGGTGTCGGCGACGGAGTGGTACATGGCTGCCCACAAGGGGCCTGGGGACACCGTGTCAGCGGGCATGTGCGAGCTTTCGTGTGAGGGGGCGGAGGAGGGTGTCGATCTCGGGCGCCTGAAGGGCGCGGGCGATGACGAGGAACACGGCGGCGACGGCCGCGCAGGCCGCCGTGGCGCCCAGTACGGGTGAGGGGATGAGGTTTCCGCAGAGCCAGCCGGAGCCGGTGGCCGCCGCGGCGGCGGAGCTGAGTTTGACCAGTCCGCCGGTCATGGAGCGGATGTCGACGGGCACGCTGTGGCGGCCGACGCCGTGCAGCATCAGGGCGGCGGTGAGCGTGATGCCGAGGGCGTTGGCCGCGGCGATACCGAGCACGCCCCAGACGCCGACGAGCAGGGCGCCCGCGCCCGTGGTCACGGCGAGCCCGGTGAGCATGGCGAGCGCGGGGAACCAGAGCGGGCGCGCGGCGGAGAAGTAGCAGCGCACCAGCGCCCCGACGAGGGTGTGGCCGAGCAGACCGAGCGCGTAGACCCGCATCACATCGGCGGTCGCCGCCGTGTCGGCCCGGTCGAAGGCGCCGCGCTGGAAGAGCACTTCGATGATCTGCGGCGCACAGGCGATCACCGTGGCCGCGCCGACCAGCACGATCATCCCGGCGAGCGCGAGATCGCGTTCGACCCGCCGCCGCGCCCGGTCGGTCTCCCCCGCCGCCATGGCGCGTGCGATCACCGGGAAGGTGACGGTGCACAGCATCATGGAGAGCGTCATCGGGATCTGCGCGACCTTCTGCGCGTAGTTGAGATGCGAGATGGCACCGGCGGGCAGCGGCGCGGCGAGGAACCGCTCGATGAGGACCTGCGACTGCCTGCTGAGCGCGAAGACGACGACGGGCGCGAGCAGGGCGAGCGTGACGGGCGGTCCGCTCCCCTCGCCCTTCGCGGCGCTGTCGGCGACGGGCCGGCGCTCCGTCAGTCTGCGCCAGAGGAACGGCACTTGGACGAGCACCATCAGCACCCCGCCGAGGGCGACCCCGGCGGCGGCGGCCCGTACCCCCCATCGGTCGGTGACCACCAGCATCGTCGTGATGATGGCGGTGTTGTAGACGGCGTAGATCATCGCGGGTGCGAGAAAACTGCCGTGCGCGCGCAGTGCCGCGCTGCAGTACCCGGCCATGCCGAAGGTGAAGGCGCAGGTCGCGGTCAGCCGGGTGCAGTCGACGGCCAGCCGCGGTTCGGGCAGACCGGGCGCGAGGACGGCCACCACCCAGGGCGCGGCGGCGATCAGCAGGGCCGCGCCCGCGCTGAGGGCGAGACAGAGCCTGGGCAGGGTCGTCCGCAGGAGAAGCAGTACGGGGTCCTGCCCGCGCGGCGGCCCGGCGGTCCTGCGGGCCAGCGCCAGGCTGAAGGCCGGTACGAGGATCAGGGCCATGGCGTCCTCGATGAGGAGCGTGGCCGCGACCTCGGGGACGGTCCAGGCGACGAGGAAGGCGTCGGTGTCGGGACCCGCGCCGTAGAGATGGGCGATGGTCTGGTCGCGGACGAGACCGAGGAGGGCCCCGGCGGCGGTCAGCAGGGCGGTGAGGAACGCGGCCCGTGCCAGGAACCGCCCGGAGGAGAAGGCGCCGCGCGCCCCGGAACCCTCCCGGGAGTCCGGCGGCGAGGACGGCGAAGGCTCCGGCGACGAGGGTGCCGGCTCCGGCGCGGGTGACGGCTCCGGCGCGGAGGTCCCGGGAGGGGCCTCCGAAGGGGTCCGCGCGCAGGAGGGCGACGGGGACACCGGGGGCGAGGGCGGGGGTACCGCGGGCAGGGGCTGCCTCGTATCGGTCACGCGGAGGCAGCCCCGCTCCTGGTCTCACGATCACGGTCCCGGCCCCGGGCCGGACCCAGCGCCCACCACGCGGCCAGTCCGAACATCACGGCCGTCAGCACGGTGGACGGCCCGCCGATGTCCGCGTAGCTGAAGTCCACGAACTGCCAGACCAGCAGTCCGACAACGGCGAGGGCGCAGTCGCCGCCGCGGTGTCCTCCGTGGCCCCGGTGTCCGTCGCGGCCCCGGTGTCCGTCGCGCGAACGGCGCGGACCGGGCAGTCCGCGCAGTGCGAGGACGAGCAGCGCGGCCCAGCTTCCCGCCAGGGCCGTGATCCCCAGCACCCCCTGTTCGCTGAGCACCAGCAGATACATGTTGTGCGGGGAGAGCAGCGGCTGACGCTGGAAGCCGAGGCCCGCCCCCGCCGTGTCGCTGCCCGAGGAGAGCCCCAGGGAGGCGTGGCTGTCGCGGTGGGCGGGAAAGCCCTTCAGCCCGACGCCGGTGACCGGCCGCTCCCGCCACATGTCGGTGGCGGCGGCCCACATCATGTAGCGGTCGGCGACGGACTGGTCGGGCGCGTCGGCGACCTGGGTGATGCTGTCGAGGCGCTCGCCGATCATCTGCGAGCCGATGCCGAGTCCGCCGACGAGGACCACTCCGAGCGCACCGGCGGAGAGCGCGACCACGGCCGCCCTGCGCGCCCCGGAGAGCGTGAGCTGGACGACGACGGCGGCGGCCGTGGCGATCCAGGCGCCACGGCTGAAGGACAGGGCGAGCGGTACGGTCAGCAGCCCGGCGCAGACCAGCGCGACGGCCCGCTGCCCGCCGGGCCCCCGTACACCGTGACCGTCGACACGAGCGGGACCCCGCACGCCGGGACCGTCGACGCGCCCCGGGCCGGGACCGTCGCCGGGACCGCGTACGGCGGGCACCGGAGCCAGCGCGAAGCCGACCGCGATGACCAGTCCGTACGCGACGACCGTGGCCATGCCCATGACGTCGGTGGCGCCGAAGGTGCCGACCGCGCGGATGTTCTCCCCCATGTACGAGGCGCCGGTGCCGGTCAGATACTGGGCGACGCCGATCGAGCCCTGCGCCAGCGCGAGAGCGACGACGGCCCCGGCGACGAGCCGGAAGTCGGCGCGGTCGCGGATCAGCAGCAGCAGCGCGCCCGGCACCAGCACGAAGATCTGGAGATAGCGCGCCAGACCGGGCAGGGTGGCCGCGGGTTCGTGCGCGGTGAGCGCGGCGACGGTCAGTCCCAGCACCGGAAGTCCCAGCACCAGCGCGGCGGTCCGGGTCAGCGGCCGGGCCCGCTCGCGCAGCACCCGGACCAGGCAGTAGACGACGAGCAGCGCGGAGGCCGCGTCCGCGACGCTTCCCGACCCGGCGGAGCCGTCCCCCGCCGGAGCCGTCGGTACGGCGATCAGCGCGACGACCGCCACGGCCGGCAGCACCGGCGCGTACCGCTGTGAGAACCGCCGCCAGGAGCCGGCCCGGCCCGCCGGACCCGCCGGGGCCGCCCGTCGCGGGCGGCGGGCGGCGGGCAGCGGGACGCCGAGGGCGTCGGCGGTCATCAGCTTCCCGCCGGACGGACCAGCGAGACCGCGGTCCGCAGCAGGATGCACACGTCCTGCCAGAGCGACCAGTGGTCGATGTAGTGGTTGTCGAACCGGGACCGGTCCTCGATGGAGGTGTCACCGCGCAGCCCGTGGACCTGTGCCAGTCCGGTGATACCGACGGGCATCCGGTGGCGGGCCGCGTAGCCGGGGTGGGTCTTGCTGAAGTTGGCGACGAAGAAGGGGCGTTCGGGCCGGGGGCCGACCAGGCTCATGTCACCGCGCAGTACGTTCCAGAGCTGGGGCAGCTCGTCCAGCGACGTACGGCGCAGAAAGCCGCCCACCGGGCTCAGCCGGAGATCGTTGGCGATGTTCCAGCGGGTGGCGGCCTCGTGGTCGTCGGCCGGACGCAGGGTACGGAACTTCAGCAGGGTGAAGGGGCGGCCGTTCTGGCCGATCCGTTCCTGGCGGAAGAGCACACCGGGGCCGTCGCCGAACCGTACGACCAGGGCGCAGATCAGCAGCACCGGCGAGATCGCCAGCAGGACGGGCACCGCGAGCGCCACGTCCAGCAGGCGTTTGGCGACCGTGCCGCGGCGGCGCGCGGCCGGCGCCTCCACCCGGCGCCAGGCGAATCCCCACAGATGCTGTCCCATGCCGGGGGCCGGGGCGGTGGTGTCCCAGGGGCCCGCGCCGATGAACGAGGTGGCACAGCCGTACTCGTGGAACAGCGCGACCAGGGGGGACCGCTCCGTACCCTCGCGGGAGCCGCCGAACCCGGGTCCCGCGAACGCCGGATCGCCGAACGCGGAATCGAGGTAGTCGCCGGGACCGGCACCGGGACGCGCGCCTGGCCCGGAGCCGGAGCCCGGACCGGGGTCGCCGTGGCCGGTGCCGATGAACAGCGCCTCCTGGACACCGTTCTGGATGATGGCCCGGTGGATCCCCTCGGTGGAGGTCAGCACCGGCAGCGCGGGGACGTCCGTACCACCGCCACCGCCGCGCCCGCCGTTCGCGCCGTCGTCCTGGCCGGGGGCGACGATCCCGACGGGCCGCAGTCCGTACTCGGGATGCTGGAGGAGCAGCGCCGCCAGCCGCCGGGCCGCCATGCCCGTACCGACGACCAGCGCGGACCGCGGCCGGTCGCGCGCCGTCGCGCGCCGGCGGGCGTGGACGAGTGAACGTCCGCCGCACGCCAGGGCGAGCTGGACGACGGCGCCGCCGAGGAGCGTCGTGATGTCCAGGGTGCGCGTGGGCAGGAGCGCGGCGAGTACGGCCGCGGCGGCGCACCACGAGGCGGCGACCCGGGCGGCCAGCGCGGGCAGTCGGTCCAGCGCCGAGGGGATGACGCCGGGCCGGTAGAGCCCGCCGAGCGCGTTCAGCGCGGTCACCCAGACGACGAGCTGGACGGCGAGGACGGTGTCGCGCCGCTCCTCGCCGAGGAGGGTGACGGACAGTACGGCGGCGAGCGCGTCCACCACGAGCAGCGCCGGCCCGGGGCGGGGCGGTCCGCCCGCGGGCCGCCGTGGCGGCAGTGCGACGCGGTCGGGGGTTTCCCGTGGAGGGGCGACGGAGACGCGCCCGAGGCGCTGTCCCGTGGCCCTGGCGGCCTGTCCCGTCGCCCTGGCGGGCCCGGACGGCGGCGGCACGCTGGTGCTTTCCGTGGTCACTGGGGGATCGGCTCCCTGCGCTCGGGGCGCGGCACGGCGGCGACTTCGCGGTACACGTCCGCGATGGCCTGCGCGGTCTGCCGCACGTCATAGGTGCTGAGTACGTGCTGCCGGCCCTGGCGGCCGATGGTTTCGCGCAGTGATCCGTCGCGGAGCAGGGTGCTCACGGCGGCGGCCAGCGCGGGCGGGTCCTCGGGCGGGGTGAGACAGAGGGTTTCGCGGCCGGGCGGCAGGCTCTCGCGGGCCCCGTCCACATCGCTCAGGACGACGGTCCTGCCGCTGGCCATGGCCTCCAGCGGGGCCACCGCCATGCCCTCCCAGCGGGACGGCAGGACCACCAGATCCGCCGCCCGGTACCAGGGCGCGGTGTCCGGTACGGCTCCCGCGAAGAGCACCGACGGCGGGGCGGTGGCGCGCAGCGTGTCGGCGTCGGGACCGTCACCGACGAGCACGAGCCGTGCCTGCGGCAACTGCCGTACGACCGGCTGCCAGGCCCGCAGGAGGATGTCCTGCCCCTTCTGCCTGCACAGCCGTCCCACGCACACCACGACGGGAGCGGTCGGCTCCAGCGCGGCGAGCAGGGGAAGGGAGGCACGGGCCGCGGCGCTCTCGGAGAGCGCGGTGTCCGTGGCACCGGGGTGTGTGCTGCCCGCGCGCCCGGGTGGTGCGCCGTCCGGCGCGGCTCCGCGGGCGTTTCCACCGGCGTTCCCGTTTCCGTGACCGCCCCCGAACCGTCCGACGTCGACCCCGTTGTGGACGACGGACCAGGAGGCGTGGATCCCGGCGCGCTCACCGGTGCGCCGCTCGGCCTCGCTGACGCAGACGACCCGGTCGGTCCACCGGACCGCCCACCGTTCCCAGTGTCTGGCCAGCCGGCCGGTCACCCCGCCGACCGCCTCGAACGACCAGGCGTGCGGCTGGAAGACGGTGGGCACCCGGCCCCGGACGGCCAGCCGTCCCGCGAGGCCGGCCTTGGCGCTGTGGGCGTGGAGCAGATCGGGGCGGATCAGCCCGACCAGCCGCCCGACCTGCCGTACCTCGTCCAGCAGTCCCGGTCCTGGGCTGCGGCCCGCCCGCCAGACATGGACCTCGGCCCCCCGGCGGGCCGCCGCCTCGGCGAGCGGGCCCTCCGGGGGACAGGCGACGGCGACACGGACTCCGGCGCCCACCTGTGCGCCGACCAGATCAAGGACCACGCGGGCCACTCCGCCGTCGACCGGCTGAACGAGATGGAGTGCTGTGAAGCCGGTCCCGGAACGGCGCCGTTGTGCCTGCACGCGCAACTCTTTCCACTCGTCACTACAGGAAAGCGATCTCTGGAGCGGGCTGAACACGCCCGGCGTCAACTCCGTACTTCCGCCTCTACGAAAAACGCACCCAGCCAGACGGAGTCACGCTTACTGCTGAATCGAACGCTAAGCCGATCACCGCCAGAGACAAAAGCACCACGCAGGTCGAACACGTCCGCGTCATAGCCAAGAGTGTTCGTATAAGAAGGTTGTCGTTCAATCTGTGGCGCACCGAACTCCGTAATACTGGAATTCATCACATCATCTGACGGATTGGCTTTGTTGGAGAGTCTCACCCGCTTACCGCGATTGGTCTGCGCGGTAAGCGAATCACCGGTGATCCCCCGGTCCCCGTCGTACGCGACGACTCCCAGCCGCCCGGCGGCGCCCCGGCGCACACGCAGCTTGCCGACATCGATACCCGCCTTCGCCCGCTCCGAGGTGAGCGATTCGAATCCGTCCCAGAGCGAGAGATGACGCAGCGGGGCGCCGCGCTTCTGATAGGCGACGACCAGGCTCCAGCCGCCCCAGGCGCCGACCGCGGAACGTCCCATGGCGACATTGACCTGCGCCACGGTGTACATCCCTGGACCGCTGGTCCTGACGAGGGGCGTCACATCCGCCGACGCCTGGAAGGCGTCCGCGCCACCGCCCTTACGGTGGCCGGTCCTCGTGTCCGCGTGTACCCACCTGTACCGCCCGCCCGGTTCGGCGAAGAGCACCCGGCCGTTGTCCCTGGGCGGCTTCTGCTCTCCGACCCGCAGGTTCCCGCCCCAGTAGAGCCGCGCGTAACTGACCCGGGAGCCCGCCGGGAGCCGGAGCCGGGCCCGGGTGGAGTTGTAGGTGTTCGGGTCCTTGTCGACATCCGTGTAGGACATCTCGAACCTCTGATTGCCCGCGGCGCCACCGGCGCGGGCGGACACACACCTCGAAGGGGTTTTCGCTGTCACGGTCCGGCAGGAGATCGCCGAATTGGCCGCCCTCGCGATCCCCCCGTGCTGTACCACGTGATAGCGCCTGCCGAAGGGAATACGGGAATCCGCCTCGGACCCCGCCCCGGTCACCGGTGCGGCGGAAAAAGCCACCGCCGCCACCGCGAGAGAGAGCAGGCCGCACAGCCAACCGCGTCTCACAGAAAGAACCGCCGAATTCCGCATACAGCTCTCCGTCTCGAAGACCGAAACAAGAAGGCACCTTTAAACAAGAAGGCACCTTTACAGAGGGCGGAGTGAAAATCACGTCAGACGCGCTGAAAAGCGCTGACCGTACAAGAACACTCCGGGGTACGGCCGCCCGGGTACTCCCCCGGTACCAGACCGGGGCGCGCTCCTGGGGGAGCGTCACTCATTCGGGTGCGCAACCGATGGCCCAGTCAGGCGTTGATGCATAAGTCGGGCAAACGCGCCCGGCGCTTATGCCATCTCATTACGACCGAGGAGCGCTTCTCCATGTCGCGTATCGCCAAGGCTGTTGTTCTCTCCACCGCGGCCGCCGCCGCTGTCGCCGGCACCTCCGGCGTCGCCTTCGCCGACGCCGACGCGCAGGCCGCGGCTGTCGGTTCCCCGGGCGTCCTGTCCGGCAACGTCATCCAGATTCCGCTCCACGTGCCCGTGAACGTCTGCGGCAACACGATCGACATCATCGGTCTGCTCAACCCGTCCTTCGGGAACGTCTGCGTCAACCACTGACCGCAGCCGTCATCGCCTGAGACGTAAACACGCGAGAGCCGCTCGTCCCTTCGGGGGCGGAGCGGCTCTTCTGCTGTGTTCCGAGGAGTACTCCGAGGAGTGCCGAGTTCCGAGGATCTTCGCCCTCAACGACTCGGAGGCGCATTCGATACGAGGAACGCGCGGGTCCCCTTCATTCGAGTGGCCCGTCCAGAATTCGCATCTGACGGGGTTTCCGCCGCGCCGAGGAATCGTTACTCATGACGAGGCCACTCCGGGAAAACCCCAAGAGGCCTGTGTGAAACGAGAGTTGTCCCGTCATCCGACCACCGCTGAGAGAAGGATTCCCCCTATGAAGCCCATGAAGATCGCCGCGGTCGTCGCCGGTTCCGTCCTGGCTCTGGGTGCCGCCGCCCCTGCCTTCGCCGCCGATGCCCCCCTCACCCCCGCCAGCCTGAACGGCGCTCTGGACGCCGTGGCCAGCCACGGACTGCGCGACGGCTCGCCGCTCAAGACCAACGCGCTGGACACGGAGAACGAGGGCTCGGTCGTCAACGCGGTGAAGAAGACCACGGACGGACTGAACAAGAAGGGCGCGGGGAAGGGGAAGGCGAAGGGCAAGGGCAAGGGAGTTGCCAAGGGAGCGGGCGCGGTCGCGGACGCCGGCAAGCTGCTCGGCGGGCTCTCGCTCGGCAAGTGACTCCCGGGGCCGCTAAAAGGCCTCTGAAGGGCCTCTGACCAGGATCTTTCCGGATCTCTTCCGGAGCTGTTCCAGATCTGTTCCAGAACTTTTCCGCCGGAAGCCGCCGGGCCCGCGAGGGCCCGGACTTCCGTGCCCATGAGCCCAGCCCGGACCTCCGCGGTCAGCTTGTCCAGAAGTCCCACCAGCGGGTCAGGATGAGCATCCCGATCACACCGGTCCACAGCACGGGCGGCACCCAGTGGAACTCGCTCAGCACCCCGCGCAGACCGGCTGGGGCGGGCAGGATCCGGTGCTCGACGTTGTGGACCGTGACGTAGCAGAACATCACGATGGTGGCGACCCAGGCCAGGGAGCACCAGAGGCAGAGCGAGTTGATGTGGTAGAGCGACTGGTACTGGAGCCAGGTGCAGAACCCGACGCCGAAGAGCGTGCCCGCGTTCAGCCCGAGCCAGAACCAGCGCCGGTAACGCGCCCCGGCCAGCAGTCCCGCACCGATCCCCGTCACCACGGCGTAAGTGACCAGTCCCAGCATCGGATTCGGAAAGCCGAAGACCGACGCCTGGTCGCTCTTCATGATGTTGCCGCAGGAGACCACGGGGTTGAGACTGCACCCCGGGGTGAAGTCGGGGTCTTCGAGCAGCTTGAACTTGTCCAGGGTGATGACCCACGCGGCCAGCAGCCCCGCACCACCGGTGATCACCAGCAGCAGCGCGAACGCCCGGGTGCCGCCCCATACCCCGCCGGCGCTGTCGGGCGTCTCCTCGGCCGATGAGCCACGGCCACGGGCCAATACAGTGGTCATGATGTCCGCTTCGCCTCAGCCGCGCAGACTGCTGACCGGCACAAGACAGTGCGCGGCGCCCGCGAGCATGTCCGCGTCGCCGACAAAGGCGCGCAGCCGCTCCTCGCTCATCGGCCTGCCCGGCGTACCGTCCGCCCAGGGCCGGGTGGCGACCAGGAAATAGACCTGACCGTACTGCCGCGCGTCCTGCTCCCATTCCGGCGGGACGGGGCATTGGGCGTTCAGATACGGCATCGTCAATACGGCCTGCCCCGCCTCCACCAACAGCTTGATCGAGACATGGGGCGCGTTCGCGACATCGACCAGATCACCGCCGGGATCCAGTCCGATCTCATGGAGAACCGCGCGCATCGCCTCTTCCCCCGCCTCAGGACCGCCCCGGCCGTCTCCCAGCGAATAGGCAAGCAGAAAAGGCGCGTTGCGCTCGCTGCTGGAGGGATCGCTGGTCCAGGGAATCACCGAGAGGGTGCCCAGCAGAGGCGCGTATGGGGCGCGGCCCGACGCGGCGTTGGTAGAGGTCATGTTCCGGCACAGTAGCGGCCTCCGGAGAATTTCCGTGAGCCCGTGTCACCCAAGTGGGCGAATACGACGGCTTCTTCGGGCCATTACTTCCTCAATTTCGTTCCCCAGTACGAGACTTACTTATTTCCCCACTACCGCGGCGACCGCTCGGACGGTCCGTACCGGATCGACCGGTCCGGACCGTCCATGATGAGCCGACGGTGATCAGCCGCCCGTGATGGCCCGAATGCTCTCCTGTGCGGAGGCCACCAGGCCGAGCAGCGCCGTCGCGTTGCCCACGGCGGTACGCAGCCGCTCCAGGCGCCCCGCGACCCGTTCCTGGTCCACCTCACCGGCCGTGAGCTCCTCCTCCAGCGCGACCGCCGCCGCCCTGGCCTCCCGCCTCCGGTCGACGGAGAGTTCCACGTCCGCCGCGGCGCCCGTATCCGCCTCGGTGCCCGCGCCCGGAGCGGGTTCGTCCAGACGGCGCTTCAGTTCGGCGATCGTCTCCAGGGCCGCCCGTACGGCCTCGGCGCTCACGGTGGCCGCGTCCGCGCCCGTGTGGTGCGTGGTCGCCGTCGCTCCCCGGCCCGCCGCCAGAGCGCTGCCGTGCACCTGCGCGTTCCCGCTCAGCACGATGCCTTCGTTCACCTGCGGGCCCTCGCCCATGGGAAACCCTTCCCGTTCGTCCGACATGCCGTACGACGCGTGATCCGATTCCGCCGGATCCGGTTCCGCCGTCCCATCAGGCCGCCGCGCCCGCCGGGCCCGCCGCGCCGTGTCCACCGCCC
This sequence comes from Streptomyces sp. NPDC055025, assembly GCF_053608565.1. NCBI lineage: Bacteria > Bacillati > Actinomycetota > Actinomycetes > Kitasatosporales > Streptomycetaceae > Streptomyces > Streptomyces sp. NPDC055025. The sequence continues at coordinate 89,748 of NZ_JBSGVS010000026.1, read as the reverse complement.
GCGCCACGGCCGCCACCGCCGCCCGCGAGACCTGTGCTCGTGGCCGCCGCCCCGGCTCCGGCGGCGATACTGCCGGTCACGGAACCGCCGTACATCATCACGCCGTTGTTCAGGATCGTCGTCCTGCGGGCGTCCAGGTCGCTGGTGTCCAGGCCGTGGTCCGCGAGGAAGTTCATGACGGAGCCGAGCACCTGGAGCTCGACCTGCTTGCCCGCCCTGGTCACATCCACGAACTGGAAGAAGTTGCGGTAGTTGGGGGACGCGGCGACCTCGCGCAGACTGAGGCGCGCGCCGTAGTCGTACCGCGCGTCGTGGCGGATGGCCCAGCGCTGCTCCTCCTCCCAGCGCTCCAGCCTCCGGCCGGCGCCCAGTTCCCCGATGACATGGGGCACGGAGGTCAGCGACACCGGGCCGGCGGCGAGCAGCGCGTCGCCCATCCTGCGCCATCTCTCCTCGTCGCTCTCCACGGCGCTGAGCGAGTCGGCCACCCGGAACTCCTCCTTGACCGGAGGCAGCACCCTGGTGTCGGTCTGGAGATAGAGCGTCCCGCCGTTCACCGCGACCTGCACGAAGACGGTGAGGACCAGATCCGTGCCCCAGCTCCGGATCTGCACGGACAGACAGTGCCGGACCGGGCCGTCGATGCGTCCGCGTACGGACTCGACGGTCTTCTGGGGCAGTTGGTCGGTGGGGCGCTTCCTGCCCGCTCCCGCCCCTCTGCCGGGCCAGATCTCGGCGCGGCGGAGCAGCTTGGTGTTCAGCAGTTCGGAACCGTGCACGAAGACCTTCTCGCGCACCCGCATGCCCGCGATACCGTCCGAGGAGACCGGGGACTGCGCGCGCAGCTCCAGCAGATCGGCGCTGAGCCGCTCCACCAGCTCGGACGATCCGAACGGCACCGGGGGCGGCTTCACGGCGCTGCCCGGGGTCGCGCCCTTCGGGACCAGACGGGTGGCGAACGACCATGAGCTGGCCTGTACCCCGGCTCCGACGAATGGCGAGAAACCGCTATAGACAATCAGATTGGTGTCATCGGCGGCCTCGCCGCCGACGAGCTGGGAACCGGGCCGCAGCCATTCCCTGACCACCTTCCAGGCCGCGTCACGCTGCCGGTAGGTGAAGTACCAGGGGCACCCCACCAGCAGCACCAGGCTCAGCAGATACGAGATGACCGTGTTCGGCACCGACCACAGCACGTTCTGGCCGATCAGGCAGGCGATGAACAGCATCAGGAGCTGGAAGAACAGCGGGCTCAGCAGGGTCGTGACCACCGAGTCCGAGGGCTTGGTCAGATACGCGTGACCCGCCGACCCGGCCGGGAGGCGTCCCTTCAGGGGCAGCCGCTGCTGGAGGCCGCCGCCCATGACTCCCGCCGTAAGGACGTAGATGACGGTGGCGGCGGGCGCCAGGACCAGGGAGAGCAGAAACGCCGCGGCGACATACCGGTCCCGTTCCCGCAGATCACGCAGCGAGTCCTGGGCGTGCTCGCGTACCTGGTCGAGATCGACTCCGTACGAGGGCGCCCGCGCCTTGACCCGCTCCCTGGTCATCTCGTTCATCACGGTGCGCGCGAAGCCCTCGTAGAGGCGCACTCCGGTGCACATGTAGCGGGTGGCGGCGTTCTGCTCCTCGGCCGACGGCGCCGGAACCCCGGCGGAATCATCCGGCTCACCGGGCTGACGCGGCACATGCGGCACGTCATCGTCCCCGACGCCGTTCCCGTTGTCCGCAGCTGGAGTAGTCATATTGTTCCCCCTTTTGATCCCCCTCACTGTGCCGCGCCTCATGCGCCCCGCAAAGGCGAATTCACCTCAACGCCCCGGCGCACAGACACACCACAGGCGCACAAGGGGGCGCGCCACGGACCGGCGGAGATCGTTTCCCACCTCGCTGGCGCCGGACGTCCTTCGCTGTCAGACGCAGAGGCGAGGATGGACGGCATGACGAAGACCGGAGCCGACTACGCGTGGTTCGAGGACGACTTTCCAGATATCGCCGAGGCGTTCTGCTTCACCCTGGTGCGGGGTCTGTCGCCGGCTGAGCTGATGTCCCGGCTCGGAGGACGTCCGGAGGCACCCCTGCGAGGCATAGCCGCAGCTGTCGACGCCACCTTCGCGCGGTACGACCTGGGAAAGGAGGACCGGCAGCTGGTCGCCATGACGACCGTGGGCACCTGGACACTGCTGATCGAGCCCAACGGCTACCTCGGGGTCACCGAAGAACAAGCGCTGCCGGCCTCCGCCGGAACAAGCTGGATCTCTCACTTCACCAACATCAACGCCGTCGGCACGTTCCTCTGGGCAGAGGACCGGGTGCTGCGACTGTGCTTCGACCCCATGTTCCCGGAGGACCGCTGGGGCACCGAGCCCGACGAACTCCTCGACGTCATGCGGCAGATCGGCTTCCACCTTGAGGCGGAAGATCCGGAAACGGACTTCTCCCCGCAGGCGGCGTTCGCGCTGGCAGAACATCTGACCGGTATCGCCATCACTCCAGCGCTACTCCAGGACACGACGTTCACCTGCGCCACCGTACGAATCCGCTGACCTCCCGCCTCCTGAGCCGGTACGGACTCGCCACCTGCTGCCGGAGGTCGCCTCAACCGTGCGAGAAACAGAAGATCCCGCCTGATCTTTCGATCGGACGGGATCTCGTCACCGTTCTTGAGCTGACTCAAGAACAGTCGTGCGGTGGGGTGTTCACAAGTGCCTCTGACCAGGACCGCACAAGACCGAATGAAGATCGCTTCCCAAGTCACTGAAGATCGTTTCCCGAACCCGATACGCGTAGGTGCTCCCCGCCCGGAAGACGACGGCGTCACGCGGGCAGCGCCCCGGCAGGGTGGCCGTGTTCTCGGCCGCATGCGGTGAGGGCGACAACTCCGTGGCCTGAGGTGCTGGTATGCGCTCCCAGTACGCCAGGATCGACCGACACCCGCGCCGCGATGTCGTTGGCATAGCAGGTGTCGGGGATCTGGAGGTCTTCCTTGACTTGGCGGTACCGGGCTGCGAACGCCTCGGAATCTGTGGGGTTCACACCGTCGAAAGCGTCCTCGGGAAAGCCGTCCTGATGCGGCAGGAGGTAGCCGGCTTCGGCCGGGTGCAGGGGTTCCCCGTCACCGTCTTCCTCCTCGGCGTCGTACGCGTCGTAGTGACGCAAGATCTCACCGCCTTCGGCGATGCACCAGGCGGTCCAGTCGTCACCGCAGCTCATCCCGTACCACTGGGCGGATCCGAAACGGCGGCTGAGGTCGCTGCACCGTTGGCTCACCACGAGGGAAAGGACTTCATCCCGGTCGTCCGCGTCCTCGATGCGGTGGGTGTCCTGGGAGGAGTGGCCGAAGACGAGCGTCCAGCCGTCCAGAGCGGGACTGACGAAGACGCGGGAGCAGGCGGCGTGCGGGCGGGTCCGGTCCCAGATGTGGTGGTCGTGGTTCCAGGCCGCCGCGCCGGTTCGAAGCGTGACCGGCTCTGGGCTGCCGAGATCGAACGCTTCGAGTACGGCGTCCTGGTCTTCGGTGGGCACCGCGTACCAGGACCCGCACAGGTGCATGCCGTCCGGGACCTCGGCCAGAAGCTTGATCTTCGTCAGCCGGCGCCAGGCGTCCTGGTCCTCAGAGCCGAGGCCGTCGGGGACCGCGATGGCGGCGAGAGCCTCCAGCGCACCTGCCCGCACCCTGGGGCCGGGCGCCGGCAGGCCACGCACGCGCCGCAGGTCGGGCACGGCTGCGGCACCAATCGCCTGGAATGCCCAAACCGTTCGCCGGCGGACCTCGGGCTCCGGGTCTCCCAGCAACGGGATCAGCCGGTCGACGAACTTTGCTGCCGCCTCGCCGCGGACCTGGAAGGCGAAGAGAGCGTCGCTCCTGACGCGCGGGTGCGCATGATTCAGCAGTGGCTCGTAGGCCCCCGGATCGTCCACTTTCAGTCGTCCCAGCGCCCACCCGGCTCTTCTCGCGATCTCAGGCGAGTCCGCCGACGCGGCTGCGTGTGCCAGGGGCAGGAGAGCGGGTTCCCCGATCCTGCACAGCACATCCGCCGAGACCGTCCACTCGACGGGCGACTGCTCGTCACAGAGCACGTCCAGCACTGCCCCGACGACAGCCACTCCCTGTTCCACGAGAGCATCACGTGCTGGCCGGGTGTGCTCCCAGGAGCCAGAGAGTGATTCGGTCAGCAATCCCATGTCCATGGCAGGCACCCTATTCAGGTGCACTGACAAGGACATCTCCTCCTTCAATGGCGAAGGGTGTCGGCGGCACTCTTCGCTTCTGTGTCAGGGGTATCTCGATACTGAGTGGAGGCAAGGCAGCCGCACACGGCAGAGTGGCGTGGTGACTGAGCTGTGGGCACACACCCTGACCTGGTCGGAAGTGGATCCGTCGCGACATCCGTTCGAGCTGGACGAGGATGCCGCGAAGACGTTGACCGGCCTTGTCGCTCCCTTGCTGCCCAGCTCCGCGGGCGCCGAAGAGCACCGCTGGCGCTCGCTGGTCCCCGTCAGCGAGTTCCTGGTGGACCGATACGGCCGGTGGGCCTGCGGGTGGAACTGGTCGATAGGTGAGGGCGACACCGACGGCGGGATCGTCGGCGTGTGGTGCTGCGCGTCGCATTCCGTGACCACGGCGGACGAGACGGCTCCTTTCGTTGTCGCCGGCCTGTGTGAGTGGCGTGACTGGCTGGAGGATCTGGCGGAGCGCTTTACGGCGCTGGCGCCGCCGGCGCACGCGGTGGGGGCCACGACGGATCCCTGGTACTGGGAGCGGGCCTGCACGCGGCTGGTCACCGTGGTGGCCGACCGAACGCAGGCCGAGAGCGGCTGGTACGGACACTGTGAGCAGGTGCTCGGATGGTTCCTCGCCTACAACGGCGTCGGAGATGAGCGAGCCCGCGAGATTGTGGAGGGCGCGATCGGCGGCCGGTTCGGCAGTTGGATCGCACCGGATGTCACGGTGGTCGACGCGGTGGGTTCACAGTTCGCCCGGTCCCTGGGCGAGACCGGATGATGTCCGCCCCTGACGAACCGAAGGACGCCCTCGCCGACTGGCTGCGCATCCGTCCCCAGATCTCATGGCCGTGTTGGAGCAGTGCCCGCCTCCGCCATGAAGGATCGCACCGGGACGCCTTCCGGGACTTCTTCGGCACAACCCGTGGCGGCCGGGATACCGAGGGAACCACGAGGGTCCTGGCAGGCCTCGACCTGGCCCTGGCAGACGCGAAGGGAGGCGACCGGCTGACGTTCGCTCTCATGGCCAACTGGCAGCGGACCGTGCTGGGCGAGGGCGCGGCCGCCTTCCGTACGATGCAGGCTTTCGCAAAGGGAGGGCGGGAGCGCTACGGCATCACTTCGGACACGCGGGCGAGGTTCGAGCAGTGCCTGTCCGAGAGCGCTCAACCGGACCTGCCCCTCCCCTCACGCGCCGCGAGGACCTATCTCGACATCCTCTTCTTCCACCCGTTCGAAGACGGCAACGCCCGCGCGGCGACGCTGGCGCTGGCCTTCGTCCTGGCCCGCGAAGCAGCGGTGATCGACCAGGTGCACCCGCTCCAGACCACTCGCTGGGCCGACGACGCCGAGGGCGCGGCCGATCTGGCGGCGCTGCTCGGCATCCTGATCACCGCGGCGGAGCGCCGCCAGTCCCGCGGGGAGGCAGCCATGACCTGGGCTGCAAGGCGGTCGACCGCGGCATCCGGGGCAACTGGCAGGGAGCCGTGCCGATCGACAGCGCCCTCACCTGCCCGCACATCCCCAACGCCCTGGCCCAGGCCACTCACGCGTCGAACGGCCCCTGAAACGACGAAGATCCCGCCCGATCTTTCGATCGGACGGGATCTCGTCACCGCTCTTGAGCTGACTCAAGAACAGTCGTGCGGTGGACCTGAGGGGATTTGAACCCCTGACCCCCTCGATGCGAACGAGGTGCGCTACCAGTCTGCGCCACAGGCCCTTGCAACGAGTGAAACCTTAGCACCATCGCCACCGTGCCCGGAAATCCGTTGGGGGGCTGGTCACGGGTGGGGCGGGGTGGGGTTACTCGTTGGCGGCGCGGGGGCGGGCTTCTTCGTCGTACTGGTCGAAGAGAGGGGTTCTGCCTCGGTCGCGGGAGCGGCGGGGCGGAGGGGTGCGGGGTGTGGCGGCGGCGTCCGGGGCGGGTTCGGCGGTGGACGAACGGGCCGCGCTCCAGGTCTCCGGGTCCCCCACCTCGACACCGCCGGTGGCGCGGGGGGCGACCGGGGCCGTGACATAGGTGGGGAGCGGGACCGGGACCGGTTCCCAGCTCTCGCCGCTCGCCGGACCGCGTTCGCGCTGCTGGTCCACCCACTCCGCGTGGTCGGTCTGCTCGACCAGGGCGCGGCGGCCCGCCTCCTGCGGCGAGACCGTGGGAGCCGGTTCCGGTTCGGGGCGGGGTTCGGGCTCCTCGTCGGGCTCGCGCACGGCGGCCGTCTGGGGCTGATGGCGGCGCGGACGGTTCTCGCGGAGCCGCTGCGCCGCGGCCTCGGCCCTGCGCCGGTCCATCGTGAACGCGAAGCGCCTCCGCTCCTGGGCGCGCAGATGCACGATGTACGTGCTCAGGAGTACGGCGGGGGCCGCCGGGGCCCAGAGGAAGCCGAGACCGCCGACCGCCGCGACGATCGCGCCGAGCGTGAAGGCGAGGAAGAGGACCACGGTGGTACGCCGCCGGCGCGCGAGGACCTGCAAGCGCTGCGCGCGCCGGGCGCGTTCGGCCGCGGCTCCCGAGGGGCGCGCGCGCCGGGCGGGCACGGACGCCCGCGCCGAACGGGCCGGTGCGGGCCGGGGTGCCTGGCGCGACGGTGCGGACCTGGCCGGTGCGGGGACGTCCGCGCGGATCTCCATCCGGGCTTCCGTACGGGCCGGGGGCGCGGCGAAGGACCGGACGTCGACGGAGCTCATCGACTCCGTGCCGGCGTCCGCTTTCCCGCCGGACCCCGCCTCCTCGGCGACGCGCCCCTGAAGCTCCTTGGCATAACGGCGCTCCATGGCCGCCCGTCCGGACAGCAACCGGATGGCGGTACTGAAGCGTTCCGTCGGACGTGCCTCGTTGAGTTCGTCCTGCCTGCGGAGCCACATCGGCACCAAGTAGGCGGCCCAGGCCCCGACGATGACTGCGTAGATGAGGCCGCTGCTGCTCACGGTTCACACCGTAGAGGGGTTCGCACGAGGGCATCGGCCAATTGAGCCGGTGTGTCGCACGATCTGGCTGATATCACGGACTTTTTTTGTGACTGTTCAGATCAGTTTATAGTCATATGCCGATCATTATCGAACAAGTATTTCATTTTCTGTGCGTTCCCGGTCGCGCCTGCCGCCATCGGCGCACCAGCCCGTCGGGCACCTCCTCGGCCGTCAGCACGAACACGAGATGGTCCCGCCACGCCCCGTCGATATGCAGATAGCGCGGACGCAGCCCCTCCTCGCGGAATCCGAGTTTCTCGACCACCCGACGGCTCGGCCCGTTCTCCGGGCGAATGCAGATCTCCACGCGGTGCAGCCCGACCATACGGAAACAGTGGTCGACCGCGAGCGCGACGGCGGTCGGCATCACCCCACGGCCGGCGACCTCGCGGTCCACCCAGTAGCCGACATGACCCGAGCACATCGATCCCCAGGTGATCCCGGCGACGGTGAGCTGGCCGACGAGCCGTCCCTGGTACTCGACCACGAACGGGAGCATCCGGCCCGCGGCGGCCTCGGCGCGCAGATGGCGGACCATCTGACGGTAGGTGGGGCGCTGGGCGACCGGGCCGCCGGGGGGCGGCGGCGGAATCGTCGCCTCCCAGGGGCGCAGCCAGTCGCGGTTGCGCCGGTTCACCTCACGCCACGCGCGCTGGTCGCGCAGCCTTATCGGGCGGAGGGCGATATCGCCGTCCACCAGCGTCACGGGCCAGGACGGGTTCATCCGGAGGTACGGGGGTGATCGGTACTGAGCTGATCGGTACGGGACTGACCAGTACTGGGCTGATCGGTACTGGGCTGATCGGTACGGGGGTGATCGCCGCCGTGGATCTGGTCCACGGCGTGGACGAGCAGCCGGTCGAGCACGGCGAGACCGTCGCGTACGCCGCCGGCCGAGCCCGGCAGGTTCACGATCAGGGTCCGCCCGGCCACACCCGCCAGACCACGGGAGAGCGCGGCGGTGGGGACCTTCACGGCGCCCTCGGCGCGGATCGCCTCGGGGATGCCCGGGATCTCGTAGTCGAGTACGCGCCGGGTGACATCGGGGGTGCGGTCCGTGGGTGAGATACCCGTACCGCCGGTGGTCAGGATGACGTCGTACGCGGCGGCGACGCCCTCGCGCAGGGCCTCTCCGACGGGGTCCCCGTCGGGGACGACCTTCGGTCCGTCGACCGAGAAGCCGAGCGTGGCGAGGCCCGCGGCGAGGATCGGGCCGCCCGTATCGGCGTAGACACCGGCGGCGGCGCGATTCGACGCGGTGACGACGAGCGCGCGCCGGACCCGCGAACCCCCCGGTCCCGCGACCGGCGATCCCGCCGGCTCCCCGGCGTCGGCCGTACGTCTCGGGGGCGTGTGCCGCGGGTCCCCGCCCGCCCGCGCGGTCATGACCCGGCTCCGTCCGCCTCGCCGCGCGCCGCGGTGCCGGGCGGCTCCGGGCTGCGGGTCCAGGGGCCCGACTTGCCGCCGGTCTTCTCCTCGACCCGTACGTCCGTGATGACCGCGCCCTTGTCGACCGCCTTCACCATGTCCACGAGGGTGAGCGCGGCCACCGACACGGCGGTCAGCGCCTCCATCTCGACGCCCGTACGGTCGGTGGTCCTGACCGTCGCGAGGATCTCGACGGCGTCGTCCACGACCGCGAGGTCGAGCGTGACACCCGAGACGGCCAGCGGATGACAGAGCGGGATCAGCTCGGGGGTCCGCTTCGCGCCCATGATGCCCGCGATACGGGCGGTGGCGAGCGCGTCCCCCTTGGGCACGCCCCCGCCCCTGAGCAGTTCGACGACGCGCGGTGACACCAGCACCCGGCCGCTGGCCCGTGCGGTGCGCGCGGTGATCTCCTTCGCCGAGACATCGACCATACGGGCCGCGCCCGACTCGTCGACATGGGTCAAGCCGCCCTGCTGAGAGGGTCCGGGGGTCTCCCCCCGGGAAAACACAGTCATTAGCTGTGGCGCTCCCGGTTTGGGCCCGTCCGGGCCTGTGTGGGCAGACACGGTACCGCCACACGGGCTCATCGGCCGATCAGGACCACTTCGACGTCCGTACCGGACTCGACCGAGACCGAGTCCTCCGGGACGACGATCAGCGCGTCGGCATGGGCGAGTGCGGCGACAAGGTGGGATCCGGCGCCGCCGACCGGGGTGATCGAGCCCGCCTCGGCGTCGTACGCACCGCGCAGGAACTGACGGCGGCCGGCCGGGGACGAGATCGGCTTGTCCGCCGCGAGGGTGGCGTGGAGCTTCGGACGGTGCACGTCCTCCAGACCCATCAGCCTGCGGATCGCGGGACGGACGAACAGCTCGAAGGAGACGTACGACGAGACCGGGTTCCCCGGGAGGGCGAGCAGCGGAGTGTGCTCCCGGCCGATCGAGCCGAAGCCCTGCGGCTTGCCCGGCTGCATCGCGAGCTTGCGGAAGTCGACCCCGCCGCCGTCCTCGTCCTCGTCCCCCACGGAGGAGAGCGCTTCCTTGACGACGTCGTACGCGCCGACGCTGACGCCGCCCGTGGTGACCACCATGTCGGCGCGGATGAGCTGGTCCTCGATGGTGGCGCGCAGGGTGTCCGCGTCATCGGTGACGGCGCCGACCCGGTAGGCGATGGCGCCCGCGTCCCTGGCCGCCGCGGTGAGCGCGAAGCTGTTGGAGTCGTAGATCTGGCCGTCGCCGAGCCGCTCGTCGGGCTGGACCAGCTCACTGCCGGTGGAGAGCACGACCACGCGCGGGCGGGGGTGGACCCGTACCGAACCGCGGCCGATGGCGGCCAGCAGCCCGATCTGCGGCGGGCCCAGGACCGTACCCGCCTCCAGGGCCAGATCGCCCGCCTGCACATCGCTGCCGCGCGAGCGGACATGCCCCCCGGCCTCGACCGGGCGGTAGACCCGCACCTCGCCGCTCGCGCCGCCCGGCGCCTCCCCGGCCGGGCGCATCGAGGTGGCCGCCCCGCCGCCCGTACCGCCGTCGGTCCACTCCACCGGGACGACGGCCTCGGCGCCGGGCGGCAGCACGGCGCCGGTCATGATCCGGGCGGTCTCCCCGGGGCCGACCTCGGGCAGGACACCGCTGCCCGCCGCGACATCGCCGACGACGGTCAGCACCGCGGGGAACTCCTCGGTGGCGCCCGCGACATCGACCGTACGGACCGCGTAGCCGTCCATGGAGCTGTTGTCGAACGGCGGCAGGGCGACCGGCACCGTGATGTCCTCCACGAGCACACAGCCCTGCGCGTCGAGCAGTTGCAGCTCGATGGGATCGAGCGGGTGCACCGCGGCGAGAATGTCCGCGAGATGGTCGTCCACCGACCAGAGCCGCTCGTGGCCGTAGGACGCCGGTGCCGATTCCGCACTGCTGGTCAAGTGGTGTCTCTCCTCGTCACGTGCTGTGTCTCCTCGCCGGACTACATCTCCTCCGCGACATAACCGCGGAGCCAGGTCCGGAAGTCCGGGCCCAGGTCCTCACGTTCGCATGCGAGTCTGACAATGGCACGGAGATAGTCGCCGCGGTCACCGGTGTCATAGCGGCGGCCCTTGAAGACCACGCCGTGGACCGGTCCGCCGACCTTCTCGTCCGCGGAGAGCTGCTGAAGCGCGTCGGTGAGCTGGATCTCGCCGCCGCGGCCCGGCTCGGTCTTGCGCAGTATGCCGAAGACGGCGGGGTCGAGGACATAGCGGCCGATGATCGCGTAGTTGCTGGGCGCGTCGGCGGCGTCGGGCTTCTCGACCAGATCGTGCACCTTGACCACATCGGCGTCGCGCGTGGGCTCGACCGCGGCGCATCCGTAGAGATGGATCTGCGAAGGCTCGACCTCCATCAGAGCGATGACACTGCCGCCCTCGCGCTCCTGGATCTCGACCATCCGGGCCAGCAGCGGGTCGCGCGGGTCGATCAGGTCGTCACCCAGCAGGACCGCGAAGGGCTGGTCGCCGACGTGCGGGGCCGCGCACAGGACAGCGTGGCCCAGGCCCCTGGGGTCGCCCTGACGCACATAGTGCATGGTGGCGAGGTCGCTGGACTCCTGGACCTTGGCGAGGCGTTCGAGGTCTCCCTTGCGGGTGAGCGCCTCTTCCAGCTCGTAGTTCCGGTCGAAGTGGTCCTCAAGGGGACGCTTGTTGCGGCCGGTCACCATGAGCACGTCGGAGAGACCGGCTGCCACGGCCTCCTCGACCACGTACTGGATCGCCGGCTTGTCGACGACCGGCAGCATCTCCTTAGGAGTTGCCTTGGTGGCGGGCAGGAACCGGGTGCCTAGGCCGGCGGCAGGGATGACAGCCTTGCTGATCCTGGCGGAGCTGGCCCGGGGGGGCGACTGAGTCATGCCGAACACACTATCTGTTGTGTATGGGCGGAAGATGATGCTCTGGTTAACTTTCGCCTTATCCGTGCTCATACGAGAGGTTTGTGATGCCCGATGAGTGCCGACACGCCCGGAAAGGACGCGCTGCGGAGTGAACTCCTGGCCGCGAGAAGCCTGCTGTCCGGTGAAGACGCGCGGCAGGCGGCGGCGGTTCTCGCGGAGCGCGCCCTGGATCTGCCGGAGCTGGCCCGCGCCCGTACCGTCGCCGCGTATGTCTCGGTGGGGAGCGAGCCCGGGACGCGCGCGCTGCTCGACGCGCTGCGCGGGCGAGGGGTACGGGTCCTGCTGCCGGTGCTGATGGCGGACAACGACCTGGACTGGGCACCGTACGAGGGCGCCGCCCGTCTGGTGCGCGCGGGGCGGGGACTGCTGGAGCCGGACGGCGCACGGCTCGGCCCCGACGCCGTGCTGGACGCGGAGGTCGTCCTGCTGCCCGGCCTCGCGGTGGACGGGCGCGGTATGCGGCTGGGGCGGGGCGGCGGCTCGTACGACCGGGTCCTCGGGCGGCTGGCCGGGGCGGGGGCCGAACCCGCCCTGGCCGTCCTGCTGTACGACAACGAGGTGGTCGCGCGGGTCCCGGAGGAGCCGCACGACCGTCCCGTACAGGCGGTGGTGACGCCGGGGGGCGTACTGCGCTTCGACGAGACCGCGCGTGTACGGGACGGGCGGAGCGGGCAGGGCGGGCGAGACGGGCGGTGACGGCACTGGGGCCGGCACCGCCCGGCGCCGGGGCGCGCACTCACGCCAGGGCGCGCGGTGAGGCCGGGGCCCGTGCTGACGCCAGGGCGCGCGCCGACGCCGGGGCTCACGCTCACCGCTACGGCGTGAGCGTGAGGGTGTCGGTCGTGGTGCGTTCCACCGCGTTGACCCCGTAGGACCAGTCGAGCAGCTCGCCCCTGGCCCACTTGCTCGTCTGGTCGGTGTAGTGCGCGCTGTACGCGTGCCCCGAGGCGCCCGTCAGATTGATCCAGCGGGACTTGTCCCAGTCACCGACATTGACGACCATCCGCATCGACGGAACCCATATGACCTCGTAGCCGCCGGCCGCGTTCCACCCCGTGGCGTTGACCGCCGCCTCGCCGCCGCCGAGATTCCACGGACCCCGGTTGAGCATCAGCTTGAGGAAGCCGGGGCCGCTGGTGCCGAGGGTCTGGTTGTCCAGCGTGAGCTGGTGCAGCCGGCCCCAGGTCCAGCTCGACACGTCCTTGCCGAGCTTGGCGGTCAGCTCCCAGCGGGCATCCGCCATCGCGCGCTGGAGCAGTTCGTCACGGGTCTTGCCGGCCGAGTCCTTGCGGCTGAGGGGGATGCTCCACCAGGGGTTGTCCTCGTCGTCGATGATCCGCCGCACCACCTCGTACCAGCGGTCCCCGCCGTCCGGCTGCGCCGCGTCCGGATCGCGCTGGCCGCACTCCCGTACCCGCTGGTCGAGGTCGTCCAGCGGACCCGTGCTGTCGGCGGGCCGGACGGTGAGGCACTGGCCCTTGACCCGCAGCTCCTTGGGCAGCTTGTTGCCGAAGGCGAGCTTGAGGACATTGCGCCAGACGGCGTTGAAGTAGGCGGCGGCCCCCGAGTCGGGTTCCTGGGTGTAGTCCCAGCCTTCGAGGAGCTTCTGCGCCTCGCGTACGGCCGGGTCCTTGACGTCGAGCTTGACCAGTATCGGGGCCAGCAGCTTGGCGATCTGGCTGCTGTTGTCCATCTGCATGGTCTGCATGTCGTCGGTCGAGATCTTCCCGCCGTCCTTGATCTTCGACTCGATCAGGTCGTTGATCCGCTGGCTGCGGGCGCCGTAGCCCCAGTCCTCGGTCAGCGGGTAGGGGTACTTCTTCGCGTCGACGACGGCCTGGTTGGCGGTGACGATGTAGCCGCGCTTCGGGTTGTACTCGTACGGCAGCTCGTCGAAGGGGATGTACCCCTCCCACCGGTACTTCGGGTCCCAGCCGGGGGCGGGCATCCGGCCGTCGCCCTCGGCGCGGACCGGGATGCGTCCGGGCGCCTGGTAACCGATGTTGCCCTTGGTGTCCGCGTAGATCAGGTTCTGCGAGGGGACCTCGAAGTGCTCGGCCGCCTTGCGGAACTGGGTGAAGTCCTTGGCCTTGTTCAGTTCGAAGACCGCGTCCATGGACTTGCCCGGCTGGAGGGCGGTCCACTGGAGCGAGACGGCGTATCCGGCGCCGCGGTCGGGGGCGACATCGCCGACCGGGGCCCTCTCGCCGACCTTCGTCAGCTCGGTGTCGCGGTCGGAGACCACGGGACCGCGGTCGGTGGAGCGGACGGTGATCTTCTTGCTCTTGCCGCCCGCGACCTTGATGGTCTCCTCGCGGAGCTTGAACGGCTTCTCGCTGTCGCCGGACTGGTACGAGTCCCCGTCGACCTTCTCCAGATAGAGGTCGGTCACATCGGCGCCGAGGTTGGTGAAGCCCCAGGCGATGTCCTGGTTGTGGCCGATTATGACGCCGGGCATTCCGGAGAAGGTGTAGCCCGCGACGTCGTACTGGCAGGTCTCCGAGACGCTGCGGCAGTGCAGGCCCATCTGGTACCAGAGGGAGGGCAGCTGCGGGGCCAGGTGCGGGTCGTTGGCGAGCAGCGGCTTCCCGGTGGTCGTGTACTGACCGGAGACGACCCAGGAGTTGGAGCCGATGCCGTCGCCGTTCGGGCCGAGCAGGGCGGGGATCTCGTCGAGGGTGCCGGAGAGGGCCGCGAGCTGGGTGTTGAAGTTCTCGGTGGCGTCCGCGGCGCTGGTGCCGGTCGTGCCGGTGCCGTCGGCGCTGTTCAGGACGGTGCCGGCGTCCGTGCCGGTCCCTGTGCCGGTGCCGGTGCCGGTGCCGGTTTCCGTGCCTGTGCCGGTTTCGAAGCCCGTGCCCGTGCCCGTGCCTGTGCCGTCGGTCGTGTCGCCCGGCGGCGTGGCGCTGGGCTCCGCCTCCGGGTCGTACTTTCCGGTGATCGGATCGATCCCGCCCTCGCTGACGATGGGCGCGTTCCGGTCGTACGGGTACGACGGGTACAGCTCGTCGATCTGCTTCTCACTCAGCCGGCTGGTCAGCAGCGAGCGGTCTATCTCGTCCTGCATGTTGCCGCGCAGGTCCCAGGCCATCGCCTTGAGCCAGGCCACCGAGTCGACGGGGGTCCACTTCGCGGGCTTGTAGTCGTTGGTGAAGCTCAGCGCGGCGTACTCGACCGAGATGTCCCTGCCGTCGCGGCCTTCGAGATAGGCGTTGACGCCGTCCGCGTACGACTGGAGGTTCTTCTTGGTCTCGTCCGAGAGCTGGGTGTCGTACTCGCGCTGTGCCACCCCGCGCCAGTCGAGGGTGCGCAGGAAGGCATCGGTCTTGACCTGCCCCGCGCCGAACATCTCGGAGAGCCGGCCCGCGGTCATATGGCGGCGGACGTCCATCTCCCAGAAGCGGTCCTGCGCCTGGACGAAGCCCTGGGCGCGGAACAGGTCCTCGTCGGAGTTCGCGTAGATCTGCGGGACGCCGTAGCTGTCCCGCCGTACGTCCACGGGTCCGGAGAGGCCCTTGAGCTGGATCGACCCCGTGGTCTGGGGGAAGGAGGCGCGGACCGTGCCGACCCCCCAGTACGCCCCGTAGCCGACACCCGCGACAAGCGCCAGCACCAGGACGATCAAGATCAGACGGGCGCGTCGCCCCTTCTTTTTGACGGAAGGGGGGGCTGTGTTGGCGGGCATCGCTGTCCTTCGAGGGGCAGGGTGGTCCTGGAATGCTGGAGCAACCATAGGCGCAGCCGTTCCCCGCCCCCGACGCGGTGTCATGTAGTGCGACTCATCGGACGACCACACAGGGATACAAGCGGGATTCCTGGGGGTTTCCGGCCGGGATCTTGCCGGGATCTTGCCGGAATTCGCGCGCTATGGCGACGCAGATCACATTCGTGGTCGTACAAGCGATCGAACGCGTCAAGAAAACGTTAAAGATTAGGTAAGGTAACGAAGTACTGGCCGCCGGAGGAACGATCCGGCGTGCGCGAGGGGAAGGATCGGCCGCTGACTGTCCACCAGCTCAATGAACTCCTGCTCGTCAGCTCACTCGTGCTGCTGATCGCGGTCGCGGCCGTACGGATCTCGTCCCGGAGCGGCCTCCCCAGCCTGCTCCTGTACCTCGGCATCGGGGTCGTCATAGGGCAGGACGGCATCTTCCATGTCAAATTCGACAACGCGGGACTGACCCAGGTCATCGGCTACGCCGCGCTCGTGGTGATCCTCGCCGAGGGCGGTCTCGGCACCAAGTGGAAAGAAGTGCGGCCGGCGCTGCCCGCCGCCGCCGCGCTGTCGACCGTGGGCGTCGGCGTGAGCGTCGGGGTGACGGCCACCGCCGCGCACTATCTGGTCGGTCTGGACTGGCGGCAGGCCCTGATCGTCGGCGCGGTCGTCTCCTCGACCGACGCCGCCGCGGTCTTCTCCGTACTGCGCAAGGTGCCCCTGCCGTCCCGGGTGACCGGCGCGCTGGAGGCGGAGTCGGGCTTCAACGACGCTCCTGTGGTGATCATCGTGGTCGCGCTCTCCGCGTCCGGTCCGGTCGAGCACTGGTACGTACTCGTCGGCGTGATCGCGCTCGAACTAGCCATCGGCGCGTGCATCGGGCTGGCCGTGGGCTTCGCGGGCGCCTTCGGGCTGCGGCACGTGGCCCTGCCGGCCTCCGGGCTCTATCCGATCGCGGTGATGGCCATCGCCGTCTCGGCGTACGCGCTCGGCGCCACGGCGCACGGCAGCGGATTCCTCGCCGTCTATGTCGCCTCGATGATCCTCGGGAACTCCAAACTGCCGCACGCCCCGGCCAACCGCGGCTTCGCGGAGGGGCTCGGCTGGATCGCTCAGATCGGTATGTTCGTCCTGCTCGGGCTGCTGGTGACCCCGCACGAACTGGGCGACGACTTCCTGCCCGCGGTGATCGTCGGACTGGTGCTGACCGTGGTGGCACGGCCGCTGTCCGTGCTGGTCAGCCTGCTGCCGTTCCGTATCCCCTGGCAGGAACAGGCGCTCATGTCCTGGGCGGGACTGCGCGGCGCGGTTCCCATCATTCTCGCGACGATCCCCATGGTGTCGGAGATCGAGGGCAGCCTGCGGATCTTCAATATCGTCTTCATCCTGGTCGTGGTCTACACGCTGGTGCAGGGTCCTACGCTGCCCTGGCTGGCGAAGGCGCTACGGCTCGGCAGCACCGCCACGGCCTCCGATCTGGGCATCGAGTCGGCGCCGCTGGAGCGGCTGCGCGGCCATCTACTCTCCGTGGCGATCCCGGAGCGGTCGAAGATGCACGGTGTGGAGGTCGGCGAGCTGCGGCTGCCCTCGGGGTCGGCGGTGACGCTGGTCGTACGGGAGAACAAGAGCTTCGTGCCCTCGCCCGCGACCGTGCTGCGCCGGGGCGACGAACTGCTGGTGGTGGCGACGGATCCGGTACGGGACGCGGCGGAACGGCGGCTGCGCGCGGTGGCCCAGGGCGGCAAGCTGGCCGGCTGGCTGGGGACGGGGACGGCCTCCGGCTCGGGTACCGGCTCCGGCACGGGCACAGGCGCCGGGAGTGGCTCCGGTACGGGCACGGGCGCGGGCACCGGCGCGGGGGTCGGCGGAAGGTCGGGGTGACCGGCGGGGGCGTGGCGGGGTGCCACGGGGGCGACCGGCGACGGCGTGGCGGGCGTGGCGTCTGCGGGCGCGGGAGTCGGAGCTCGTGCAATCGCAGGCGGGGGTCAGCGGTGCTCGGGGATTCCTAGGAAACGTGATGTACGTACCTGTACGATAAAGGCGCACCTGACTGATCGACCACCTCTGCCTGACGCAGTGCTGGCGCGACCGTATGGCGGCCGTGGCGCTTCCCGTAGTGGGCCCTGGTATCTACCGCAGATCCGCGCAAGAGGACAGCTCTCGGCTGCCCCCGTGACCGCGGGGGCGCGCTACCAGGCGGCAGAAAGGCAAGGACCGTGTCCCGCAACACGGTCGGCACCGACGCGCCCCCCACCACGCGGAACGCTCCGCGCCGCCCCGGCTACGGGCAGCTCCTGCGTACACCCGGTGCCTGGACATTCCTGCTGCCCGGCTTCGCCGCTCGGCAGCCCTTCGCGATGCTGACGATCGGCATCGTCCTGCTCGTCCAGCACACCACCGGTTCGTACGGCAGCGCTGGGGCCGTAGCCGCTGTCACCGGTGTCTCCATGGCCGTCTTCGCCCCGCGGAGCGGCAGGCTCGCGGACCGGTTCGGACAGCGCGCGGTGCTGATACCTGGCGTGCTGACGCACACCGCCTCCGCCGCCGTACTGACCGTGCTCGCGCTGGCGGACGCTCCCCTGTGGGCGCTGTTCGTCGCGGCCGTCCCCACCGGCGCTTCCGTCCCGCAGATCGGCCCCATGGTGCGCTCGCGCTGGGCCGCCCTGCTGAGCGGCACATCCGGGCAGAACGGCTCGGAAGCCGGACCGGGGACGGGTTCCCCGACCGTCTCTTCGACGACCTCGGCGAGGACCTCCTCCCTGCTGCCGACCGCCGCCGCCTTCGAATCCGTGACGGACGAGTTCACCTTTGTCATCGGGCCCGTACTCGCGACCGCACTGTGCACCGGCGTGCACCCGGCGGCCGGACTGATCGCCGAGGCCGCGCTCACCCTGGTCGGCGGGCTGCTCTTCGCCGCTCAGCGCGGCACGCAGCCCCGCACCGGCCCCCGGGGCACCGGTGGCCCGGGGGAGCCACGTACATCCGCGCTGTCCGTGCCCGGCGTACGGGTCCTGGCCGTGGCCTTCCTGGGTATCGGTTCGGTCTTCGGCGGAATGCAGGTCTCCCTCACGGCCTTCGCCGAGGAGATCGGCGCCCCCGGGGTGAACGGTGTCCTGTACGGGATCTTCGCCGCCGGCAATATGCTCGCCGGGATCGTCTACGGCGCCAGGGCCTGGAAGACCGGGCCGCGACGCAGGCTGCTGTTCGGATACATGGGGCTGACCCTGGTCGCCTCCACTCTGTGGGCCGTGAACTCGGCGCCGCTGCTCGCCGGGCTCGGACTGCTGGTCGGGCTCTGTATCGCACCCGCTCTGATCACGGGCTACACACTGGTCGAGCCACTGGTGGCCGCCTCCGCCCGTACGGAGGCGTTCACCTGGCTGACCGGCGCGGTCGCGCTGGGCCAGGCCGCGGCCGTGACCGTCGCGGGACAGCTCGCGGACGCGCGTGGCGCGAGCGCCGGATTCGTGGTCCCGCTCGTTGGTACGGTGCTGGCGCTCACCACCCTGGTGGCACTGCGCTCCCGGCTGACCCCGAAGGCCTCGGGGCCGGTCGCCGCGGGTGGGATGAGTCACCGCGTGCCGGTGGCAGTGGACTGATCGCGCGGAATACGTCACTATGGAGCGTCGTTAGCACTCATTGAGTGAGAGTGCCAGGAGGAGCAAGTGCCGACCTATCAGTACCAGTGCACCGCGTGCGGCCAGGGCCTTGAAGCGGTGCAGAAGTTCACCGATGACGCCCTGACCGTATGCCCGAATTGCGAGGGACGCCTGAAGAAGGTGTTCTCCGCGGTCGGCATTGTCTTCAAGGGCTCCGGGTTCTACCGCAACGACAGCCGTGGTTCGTCGTCGAGCAGCGCGCCCGCTTCGGCGAACTCGAACTCGTCGGGCTCGGCCTCCTCGGGTACGAAGTCGGAGTCCAAGGCCGCGGCGCCTGCCTCCTCCTCGGCCTCCGGTTCGTCCGCGTCCGGTTCGAGCTCCGGCTCCGGATCGAGTTCGGGCTCCAGCTCCTCGACATCGAGCAGCGGCAGCTCCAGCGGCTCCTCCGCCGCCTGATCCGCGTCGCGCGCCCGCTTCATCGCGCGTTCTCTTCGCCGGGACCCCGCCGTTTCCTACGGCCGGGGTCCTTCGCGTATGCCTGTGACGGGGCCGCTACTGTGATCGGATGGCGAACGCAGAGATCGGCGTGATCGGTGGCTCAGGTTTCTACTCCTTTCTGGAGAATGTGACCGAGATCCCGGTGGACACTCCGTACGGACCGCCCAGTGACTCCCTCTTCCTCGGCGAGATCGCCGGACGGCAGGTGGCGTTCCTGCCCCGTCATGGCCGCTCGCACGGCCTCGCCCCGCACCGCATCAACTACCGCGCCAACCTCTGGGCGCTGCGCTCCGTCGGTGTGAAGCAGGTACTGGGACCGTGCGCGGTGGGCGGGCTGCGCACGGAGTACGGGCCGGGCACACTGCTCGTACCCGATCAGCTCGTGGACCGTACGAAGGCACGGACACAGACCTACTACGACGGGGTGCCGCTGCCGGACGGCAGCGCGTCCAAGGTCGTCCATATCTCGCTCGCCGACCCCTACTGTCCCGAGGGCCGCCGGGCGGCGCTCGCGGCGGCGCGGGCGCACGACTGGGAACCGGTGGACGGCGGGACCCTCGTGGTCATCGAGGGGCCGCGGTTCTCGACTCGGGCGGAGTCCCGGTGGCATGCGGCGATGGGCTGGTCGGTCGTCGGGATGACCGGACATCCCGAGGCCGTGCTCGCTCGTGAACTGGGCCTGTGCTACACCTCCGTGACGCTCGTGACGGATCTGGACGCGGGGGCGGAGACCGGCGAGGGGGTCTCCCACGAGGAGGTCCTCCAGGTCTTCGCCGCGAATGTCGACCGACTGCGCACCGTGCTCTTCGACGCGGTGGGCGGACTTCAGCCGAGTGAGACACGGGACTGCCTCTGCTCGCATGCGCTGGACGGGATCGACACCGGGCTCAAGCTGCCCTGATCACGAGTTGCCCCGTTCCTCCGCGCACCATGCGCGGAGGAACCGGATTCGGGTGGGCGAAGGCGGTAACCACCCTGGCGGGTGGCGGAGTTGTCCACAACCGGCAGGCCATCCACAGGGCCCGGCGGGATCGTGGCGGGCCGTGGATCGTGAGGAGCGATCGCGAAACTCCTCACGTCAGGCGGTGGTCCCATGTCCCGTTCCTTCTCCCCCGACTCGCACGACTCGTGTGATCCGTCCCTTCCACCCGCTGTCCCGGCCGTCCCCACTCCCGTCCCCGCGGCCGCCCCGCACTCCCGCCCCGCCCTTTCCCGGCCGCTTCCCCTTCCTCCGTCCTCCACGCCGGAGCCGCGAGGAGTGCCGCCGTTCGGTCCGCTGCGGGTGCGCGGCTCCCAACAGCGGCTGCGCCGGGCGCTGCTGAGGCGGCGGCGCACGACCGCGGCCGGTCTGGCGATGACGGCCGCCGCGCTGGCGGCCGCCGGAGCGAGCGGCGCGGTGGGTGCCTCGGCGGGTACGGACGGGCGGGCGCGGCCCGGGGGCGACACCGTGACCGCTTCGCCGCCACCGCTGTCACCTCCGCCGCCTTCTTCGTCGTCTTCGTGGTCTTCGTCGCCGCCTTCGTCTGCCGGGCGACCATTCGCCGGGCGATCAGGGGAGTTGGTGTCCGCGGCGGTACGCATCGCCGATGCGGAGACGGTCAGGCTGCTGCGGCGGGGCGACCGGGTCGATGTGATCGCGGCCGCCGCGATCGCGCCACCGCCGGCGGGAGTGGTGGACGCGGAGCCCGAGGCACGGGTGGTGGCGGCGGGGGTACGGGTGGCCGCGATCCCGAAGACACGGGACTTCTCTCCGGACGGTGGAGCACTGGTCGTGCTGTCCGTGCCGCGTGCCACCGCCGCGGTGCTGGCGGCGGCGAGCGCCACCTCACGGCTGGCGGTGGCGGTGTGCTGAGCTGGAGTGTGCGGAGCCGTCCGGCGCCGGGCCGGAGCCTGTCGAGTCGCACTGGCGAGCTGTGGCGTCGCCTGATCGCGTGTGCGGATTGGACAGCGCGGGCACGCGCCCCCTTAGGTGGCGGAGCAGATTGTCACTCGACCCGCACATGTGAAGAAAGGCTCACTCGTGAGCAAGGAGAAGGAGAGCGTGCTGGAGGGCTTCAAGGCCTTCCTGATGCGCGGCAACGTGATCGACCTCGCGGTCGCCGTTGTCATCGGCGCCGCGTTCACCAATGTCGTGAACTCGGTCGTCAAAGGCCTCATCAACCCGGTGGTCGGCGCGTTCGGCACCAAGGATCTGAACAAGTACAGCTCGTGCCTCAAGTCGCCCTGCGAGACGAACGCCGCGGGCGAGGTGGTCTCCGGCATCCCGATCATGTGGGGAACGGTGCTGAGCGCGGTCCTCACCTTTGTGATCACGGCGGCCGTCGTGTACTTCCTGATGGTCCTGCCGATGGCCAAGTACCTCGCCAGGCGGGCCAGGCAGCAGGCCGCCAAGGAAGATGTCCAGGAGGTCATGGAGGTCAGCGAGCTGGAGGTGCTGAAGGAGATCAGGGACGCCCTGGTGGCCCAGCGGAGCGGGTCGGGGCAGAGCACTTCATAGGACCGCGTGGAGCGACCGGAGAAGGCCTGGCGGCCCAGGATCCAGCGGCCGGGGCCGCGGGCGGCGCTCAGAGGTGGTGGGGCGGCTTCTCGTCCAGGAAACGGGCCAGATCGGCGGCGCTGTCACCGCTCCCGGCGGGCCGCTCTCCCCAGCCGCCGTCCGTGTCGTCCGAGGACTGCTGGTCCAGCGGATCGTCGAAGATCAATGCCGGACGGGGCCGGGGCGGGGCGGGCGGACGGGGTGGCGAGGACTGCTCCGCGGCCTGCGACTCGGGGGTGGGGACGACGCTCATACCCCCAGAGTACGGGGGCGCGGTCCGCACCGAGGGGCCTGCGGGGGCGGGCCGGGCAGGCGGTCCCCGGAGGTGGGGCGTACGCCTCTCCGGCCCGCCGCGCCCGCCCCTCCGGTCCGCCGGGTCCCTGATGCCGGTCTGCGATGTCGGCCGCCGGGGCAGGGCGCCCCCCGCTCCCGCTCCGGCTGCCCGCCCGGTCCGGTTGCCGCCCGTGAGCCACCTCGGGACCGGAAAGCGACGGCAACTGGCGCGGCCGGTATCGGTGGTGGCGTCCATCGCATGTACGTTCGTCGGGTCCTGGACGATTTTTCGTCCCGGGGCTGGTGGCGACGGTGATGGTGGCGGTCGGGGTGACACTCGCGGCCTCCCGAGGGACGCGTGGTACGGATGGGGTTCATGGCAATCAATGACGCACTGACCGATGTGGCGGGCCTGCGGGTCGGACACGCCCGTGTCGCGGGGGGCCGTGCGCTCACCGGCACCACGGTCGTCCTCGCCCCGCAGGGCGGGGTGGTGGCCGCCGTGGATGTGCGGGGCGGGGGCCCGGCCACGCGGGAGACGGATGCTCTCGACCCGCGCAATATCGTCGAGCGCGTCGATGCCGTCGTGCTGACGGGCGGCAGCGCGTACGGACTCGACGCGGCGTCCGGAGTGGTGGCCTGGCTGGAGGAGCGCAAGCGCGGCGTGCGGGTCGGTCCCGATCCCGCGCAGGTGGTGCCAGTCGTCCCGGCCGCCGGGGTCTTCGACCTGGGGCGCGGGGGTGACTGGCGGATACGCCCGGACGCGGCGACGGGCCGTGCGGCGGTGGAGGCGGCGGCCTTCACGGCGAGCGGGGCACCGGTCACGGAGGGCAGCGTGGGCGCGGGGACGGGCGCCGTCGTCGGCCCGCTCAAGGGCGGGATCGGTACGGCGAGCACAGTCCTGGATTCCGGCGTGACCGTCGCGGCGCTGGTGGTGGCCAACGCGGCGGGCTCGGCGGTGGATCCGCTGACGGGCGTGCTGTACGGACGCTACTTCAGCGGTCGTGCGGAGTATCCGAGACCCGAGGTCCATGTGGCGGCCCAGCTGCGACTGGCCGAGTTGCGCGAGCAGAACGGCCCGGCGCCGCTCAACACCACGCTCGCCGTCGTCGCCACCGACGCCGAACTCTCCCGTGCCCAGGCGCAGAAGCTCGCGGGGACGGCGCACGACGGTATCGCGCGCGCCGTTCGTCCTGTGCACCTCCTCAACGACGGGGACACCGTCTTCGCCCTCTCGACGGGCCGGCGGGCTCTCGCCCAGGGGGATCCGCTCGCCCTCAACGAGGTGCTGGCGGCGGGTGCCGACGTGGTGACCAGGGCAATCGTGCGGGCCGTACAGGCCGCCAAGGGCGTCCGGGGACCCGGCGGGACGTTCCCCTCGTACGACGAGTTGTACGGGCTCGACTGACGGGAGCGGAGGCGGAGTTGATGGGGGCGCAAAGGAACTTCCTGTACGCCCCCTTCGTTTTCCCAAACCTGGGACGCAATGTCAGCCCTAGGCGCTACGTTATGCAATCACCAAGTGACATGTGGCGACGGCCTGGAGACCCATCTTGAACGATCCCTACGAGACAACCGAGACGCACCTCGAGCGACTCCTGGGTCGGGCACTCAACTCCTTCGACCTGCCCGACGCACTGGTCGAAAAGCTCGACAGTGCGCTGGCGCACGCCAGCTCGCTGTGTTCCGCGCACCACAGTGCGGGGCTGCACCGTGAGACCTACCGGCACGCCTATCTGCTCAGCGACGGCGGTTCGCTCACCCTGTGGGAGCTGGTGCACAACACCGGCCGGGACGGCGCGCGGCTGCACGAGCTGTACGGGGAGGAGTCCGAGGTGCGGCTCGCCGCTGCCCGGCTCTGCCGTCCCAGCAGTCCGGAGGCGGAGCGGCTCGCCGTCGACGGATCCGACGCCTTACCGGCGGGACCGGAGGCGGTGCCGCCCGGCGACAGGACGTCCATGGACGATGTCGCGGCCGGTCTGCTCGCGGAGCTGGAGTCCGAGCGTACGGCCGAGATCGACGCCCATCTCGCCCTGCTCCGGGGGCTGCGCGCGCTGCCCCCGGTGCCTCGGCCCCGGAGATATTTCCCGGACAACTCCCCCGACCACGCCCGCCGGGTGCTGCGCCGGGCGGAGAACACCGACCGGCCCGGCGAGGAGACCGCGCGACTGCTTCGGACGGCCTTGGCGCACCACATCACACAGGTCTTCGGCCGGCAGTGCCAGGTCGAGGGCAAGGACGCGGGATTCATGCTCTACGAGCACGCCTTCCTGCTGATCGACGGCAGCGAGATGAGTCTCTGGGAGGTGGAGCACACCGCGACGCCGGACGGCCGGCACATGTGCGAGGTGTACGGGACGGAAAGCGCCGCGCGCGAGGCCATGGAGCTCCGCGCGCGGGTGCTGTGAGACGGCGTGGATCGAGCGCGGGGCGGAGTGCGGTGCGGTGGGAGCCGTGGTAGCCGCCGGGTGAGCTGAGGGCGGGGCGTACGGGGCGCGGAGCGGGCTCAGACAGCCTCCGGGACCTTGGCCGCCGCCCCGGCTCCACCGGCCGCCCCGTCCTCGGTCCGGGTGACGTCCTCGCCCTGGTCCGGACGGCCCGTCTTCCGGGCCGCCTTGAAGACGCGGTCGGCGGCGGGGGTGTCCGGTTCCGTGGCGGTCGTACCCGGCTCGTCGGCCTGGGTGCCCCGTTCGTCGGCCGGTGCGTTCGGACCGGCGTCACCGGGCTCGGCGGGGCCCTGGATCAGGGCCGCTACGGCGGTCGCGTCCGCAGCCGTGCGCCGGACCCTCCGGGGCGCCGAAGTCAACGCCTCGCGCCGAGCGGCCGAAGGCCAGGGTGGCTTCGGTCACTTGGGCGCTCCGGCAGTGCGCGATGCCGATCCCGCCGTCCGGACCGGTGGGCATCCGCGCCTCGCGCGCGGGCTCGGGTTCGGGGTGACGGTGAGGATCATGCGCCCGGGTCCTGGTCCTGATCCTGGTGCCTCTCCCGGCACAGGACGCTCAGCACTCACCGGACGCTCAGCACTTCGGTGCCCGCGGCCTCGACCGCCGCGGTGTCCGAGGCGCTCAGCCCGCTGTCGGTGATGAGCAGATCGACATCGGCGAGGGTGCCGAAGCGCGCGAAGTGCTCCTGGCCGTGTTTGGCCGAATCGGCGAGCAGCACCACCCGCCGGGCGGCGCCGACGAGCGCGCGCTTGACAGCCGCCTCCGCGAGATCGGGGGTGGTGAGACCGCCGTCGGGCGAGAAGCCGTTGGTGCCGAGGAAGACGACATCGGCGCGGATCTCCCCGTAGGCCCGTAGCGCCCAGGCGTCGACGGCCGCGCGCGTACGGTGCCGTACCCGGCCGCCGACGAGATGCAGATCGATCCCGGGATGGTCGGCGAGACGGGCGGCGACGGGGAGCGCGTGGGTGACAACGGTAAGGGCGCAGTCCAGCGGAAGGGCCGCCGCGAGCCGGGCCGCGATCGAGCCCGCGTCGAGGATCACGCTGCCGTCCGCCGGCAGCTCGGCGAGCGCCGCGTGCGCGATGCGGTCCTTCTCGTCGGCCGCCGTGGATTCGCCCTCCGCGAGATCGGGCTCGAAGTCGAGCCGTCCGGCGGGGATGGCACCGCCGTGCACACGCCGTACGAGCCCGGCGCGGTCGAGGGCCTTGAGATCACGCCGTACGGTCTCGGCGGTGACCTGGAACTCCTTGGCGAGCGAGAGGACATCGACGCGACCGCCCTCGCGGGCCAGACGCAGGATCTCCTGCTGACGCTCCGGTGCGTACATGTGGGTTTACGTCCGTTCCGTGCCCGAACCTGCGGTTTCGGCAACACGCTACGCCGAGGTTTTAAGAGAGTAAACAGATTCGGGCACGGTACAGACAGGAACGGACAGAGCAGGAGCGGACATGAACAGACGGTCAGACGATCAGACGGACAGGCGAACGGGCGAACGGGTGCGGGATCGGGCAGCGGCGGCGGTACGAGAGCGCCAGGCCGCCGCTAGCGGTCCGCGACGACGGCCTCGTCCATCTCTGTCTCCTCCTCCGAGTGCTGCCCCGGCCGGGCCGGCAGGGCGAACATCACCGCGAAGATGAGCGCGAGCACCGCCACCACCCACCACAGCGCGTGCTGGAACCCGTCCGCGAAGGCCGCGCCCGTCGCGGATGCCGCGCCCGCCGCCGCGCCCACGGCCCCCGCCGCTTCCGCTCCCCCGGTCGCGAGCCGGTCGTCGACCACCCCGAAGAAGACCACCGACACCAGTCCCAGCCCCAGCGCGTTGCCCATCTGCTGAGTGGTGTTGATCAGACCGGACGCCGAGCCCGAGTGCTCGCGCGGCACCCCCGACAGCACCGCGTCCGTCAGCGGCGCCACGATCAGCCCCATACCGAGGCCCATCACGACCAGCGGCAGGGCCATCTGCCAGGAGTGGATCTCCAGTCCGTACCGTCCGGCCTCCCAGATGTAGAGCAGAAGCCCCGCCACCATCGTGAGCGCCCCGGTCTGAAGGACCTTGCGCCCGAAGCGCGGGACCAGTTTCTGTACGGAGAGTCCGGCCGCCACCGACACCGCGATCGAGAACGGGACACCGGTCAGCCCGGCGCGCAGCGGGCTCCAGCCGAGGCCGATCTGCATATAGAGCGTCCAGACCAGGAAGAAGATGCCCAGCGCGACACCGAAGGTGAGCTGTACGGCGATACCTGCGGCGAAGCTCTTCACCCGGAACAGCGACAGCTCGACCAGCGGCGACCCGTCCTTGCGCGTCTTGCGCCTCTCGTACACCACGAACCCGGCGAGGACGACCAGACTGCCGGCCATGCAGAGGTGCCCCCACAGCGGCCACCCCAGCTCACGCCCGCGCGTGAGCGGATAGATCAGCATCAGCAGGGCCGCGGTCACCAGCACCACCCCGACCAGATCGAGCCTGAGCGCCTTGGGGGCCCTGGACTCGGTGATGAACTTCCGGCCCAGCACCACACCCGCTATGCCGACCGGGAGATTGATCAGAAAGATCGGGCGCCATTCGAGGCCGAGGAGATTCCACTGGGTGAGCAGCGCGCCGAGCAGCGGTCCCGAGACCGCGCCGAGACCGACGATCGCGCCGAACATCCCGAAGACCTTGCCGCGTTCATGCGCCGGGAAGGTGACATGGATGATCGCCAGCACCTGTGGCACCATCAGCGCGGCCATCGCGCCTTGAAGCAGCCGGGATCCGACCAGCATCTCCGGGTTCGCGGCGAAGCCGCAGAGCGCGGAGGCGACCGTGAAGCCGGTGATACCGATCAGGAAGAGCCGCTTGCGACCGTAGATGTCACCGAGCCGGCCACCCGTGATCAGTCCGGCGGCGAATGCCAGCGCGTATCCGGCGGTGACCCACTGGATCGCCCCGAACGAGGCCCCGAGGTCCCGCTCGATGCTCGGAATGGCGATATTGACGATGGTGACATCGACCAGGTCCATGAAGGCGGCGGTCATGACGACGGCCAGGGCCAGCCAGCGGCGGCGGTCGGCGGACCCTGCTCCGGAATCTGCTCCGGGAGCAGTGGAAGCACCGGTTACGGCGGATACGGCGGACGCGCCGGGGGCGGACTCGGAAGCCGTATCCAGTACGGCGTGCGAAGAACTCATGCGCCGCACGTTAGGGACCATCTAGGCCAGTCCTTGTCCTAGATGAAGCGCACCATGGTTCGTATGACCGATACCCCGGCGCGGCTCCTCAGTCTGCTCTCCCTCCTCCAGACCCCGCGCGAATGGCCGGGCAGTGAGCTGGCGGAGCGTCTCCGCGTCAGCCCCCGCACCATCCGCCGCGACATCGACCGGCTGCGCGACCTCGGCTACCCCGTGGAGGCCACCAAGGGCGCCATCGGCGGCTACCGGCTCGTCGCCGGTACGGCCATGCCTCCGCTGCTCCTCGACGACGAGGAGGCCGTCGCCATCGCGGTCGGGCTACGGGCCGGGGCGGGCCATGCGATCGAAGGCGTCGACGAGGCCTCCGTACGCGCCCTCGCCAAGCTGGAGCAGGTGCTTCCGTCCCGCCTGCGGCACCGTGTCTCCACCCTCCAGGCCGCCACGATCCCGGTCACCCGGGGCGACGGCGCGACCATCGACCCCCGCACCCTGACGGTGATGGCGGGCGCCGTCACGGGCGGCGAACGGCTGCGCTTCGGCTATCGCTCGGGGGACGGTACGGAGACGAAGCGGCAGGTCGAGCCGTACCGTCTGGTCTCCACCGGCTGGCGCTGGTATCTGGTGGCCTACGACCTCGCACGCGAGGACTGGCGTACGTTCCGGGTCGACCGGATCAGCGAGCCCTTCGCCACCGGCGCCCGGTTCACCCCGCGCGAGCTGCCGACCGGGGACGCGGCGCAGTTCCTGCGGCGGTCGATGTCACGCAGGCAGCCGCGGACCGAGGTGGAGGTGAGCTTCGCGGCGCCCGTGGAATTCGTGAGGGCGCGGCTCCCCGGCTATCTCGGCGCACCCGAAGCAACCGGCCCCGGCTCCTGCCGGCTGCGCACCACGACGACCGACTCCCTGGAGTGGCTGGCGCTGCGGCTGGCACTGGTCAACTGCGAATTCACGGTGCGTCAGCCGGCCGAGCTGACGGAGTGCCTGCGTGCGCTGGGAGCCAGACTGATCCGCGCGGCGACCGCGACCGGGACCGCGACCGCCGACGGAAAGGGAGTCACGGACGGACCCGCGGACAGACCCGCGGACAGACCCGCGGACAGACCCGCGGACGGACCTGACGGAGGAGAAGGGTGAGCCCCGGCACCTGGGGGGGGTTGGTGCCGGGGCTCGTCTATGGGGGCCGACGAATCGACCGGTGCGTACGAAGAGACAGTACGAGTAAGGGGGACACTACGGCTACTGGACGGCGACGTCACGCCGCCGCGTCGAAAAGTCCTCACGCCGCCGCGTCGAACCCTGTATCCCGTGCCATCTTCTTCAGCTCCAGCAGAGCGTGCTTCTCTATCTGACGGATCCGCTCACGGGTCAGCCCATGCTGCTTGCCGACCTCGGTCAGCGTCCGCTCACGGCCGTCCTCGATGCCGTACCGCATCTTGATGATCGAGGCCGTCCGCTGGTCGAGCTTGCCTATCAGGTCCTCCAGCTCCTCGCTGCGCAGCAGCGTCAGCACGGACTGCTCGGGCGAGACCGCGGAGGTGTCCTCCAGCAGATCACCGAACTGTGTGTCGCCGTCGTCGTCCACCGACATGTTCAGACTGACCGGGTCACGCGCCCAGTCCAGCACATCGTTGATCCGCGCCGGGTTCGTGCCCAGCTCGGCGGCGACCTCCTCGGGCTCGGGATCCCGTCCGTTCTCGCGGTTGAACTCCCGCTGCACACGGCGGATCCTGCCCAACTCCTCCACCAGATGGACCGGCAGCCGGATCGTACGGGACTGGTCCGCTATGGAGCGGGTGATGGCCTGGCGGATCCACCATGTCGCGTACGTCGAGAACTTGAAGCCCTTGGCGTAGTCGAACTTCTCCACCGCGCGTACCAGACCGGCATTGCCCTCCTGGATCAGATCCAGCAGCGGCAGACCGCTGCGCGGATAGCGGCGCGCCACGGCCACCACCAGACGGAGATTCGAGCGTATGAAGACGTCCTTCGCGCGCTCGCCGGCGGCGACCAGCGCCTCCAGCTCCTCACGCGAAGCGCCACCGGCCTCGCTCTGCACCTCTCCGTCGAGGATCTGCCGGGCGTAGACCCCGGCCTCGATGGTCTGGGACAGCTCGACTTCCTTTGCGGCGTCGAGCAGCGGCGTACGCGCGATCTCGTCGAGGTACATGCCGACCAGGTCGCGGTCGGCGATCTCCCCGCCTACGGCGCGAACACTGCTTGCCGCTTTCGTCCCACCGGAGGCGGCGGTACGACGGGCGACGGCACGGGTTGCCATGCGAGCTCCCTTACTGGACTGAGTAGGTCGCGACACCCTTCCGGGTGCCCTGCATCCGAAGGAAACAACGACTGGAATCCGGACAGAATTCCCATGGCGTACATACATTTTCTGATCATGCAGTACCCTGTGCCGCAGACCGGGGTGGACAGATGCCCCAGAGAGGGACAGAAACCCAGGTCAGGGCCCGGCCGGCGGACATCCCCGGCACTCCCGCCGGCTTCCGCGCCCAGCGCCTCCATGAGACGGCTGTCACATTTCGGTGACACCTTCACAGGCGCCGCCTCCAGCACCCCCGCCGTCATCCTCATCGCGCTTCCCCCTCCCCCGAGGAGCGACCGCCCACGAGCGGGCCGCCTCTACCGCGCTCCTACCCAGAAGACGGCCGGAGCCCTCCACAGGTTGCTCGGGAGCGCCTCGCCGAGGTACCCCCTCAGTCGCCCCTCGGCAGTTCAGTCGCCCCTCGGCAGTGACAACGCACCGCAGTAGTGACAACGCACGGCCTCAGCCGAATTGCACCGACCTCTTCGCAAGACCCATCCAGAAGCCGTCGATGACGCTCCTGCCGCTGTCCAGCTCACCCTCCGCCGCACCCAGCGTCACGAACAACGGCGCGAAGTGCTCCGTACGGGGATGGGCCAGCCGGCCCGCCGGCGCCTTGTTCTCGAAGTCGAGCAGGGCGTCGACGTCCTGCGCCAGCAGCGCCCGCGTCCCCCAGTCGTCGAACTCCGCCGACCAGCCCGGCACCCCTTCGCCCAGGTGCCGCAGCGCCGCCAGATTGTGGGTGAAGAAACCGCTGCCGACGATCAGCACGCCCTCGTCGCGCAGCGGCGCCAGCCTGCGTCCGATCTCCAGCAGCTCGCGCGGGTCGAGCGTGGGCATGGAGATCTGGAGTACGGGGATGTCGGCCGCGGGGAACATCTCCACCAGCGGCACATACGCCCCGTGGTCGAGCCCGCGGTCCGGCACGTCCACCACGGGCCTGCCCGCGCCGCGCAGCAACTTCCTCACGGAGTCGGCGAGTCCAGGGGCGCCCGGGGCCGCGTACCGTACCGCGTAGTAGTGCTCGGGGAAGCCCCAGAAATCGTAGACGAGGGGTACGGTCTCGGTCGCGCCCAGCGCGAGCGGCGCCTCTTCCCAGTGCGCGGAGACCACCAGGACCGCCGTGGGACGCGGCAGTGCGGCGGACCAGGCGGCCAGCTCGGCCGGCCAGACGGGATCGTCGGCGAGCGGCGGGGCCCCATGGGAAAGGTAGAGGGCGGGCATACGCTCCGCGACGGCGTTCATGGCGACTCCAGGACTCTGTCGGCGACTGTGTCGGCTGGGGCTCGGTCGTCCCGTTCAGGGGCGATTCGCCTGGGTTCAGGGCGATTCACCTGGGGCAATCCGCTTGAAACCTCAAGCATTCAACTCATACAAGCCTATCCGCGTCTAGTTTAACTTTCAAGAATGAGTAGAGTGGATTACATGACCACGGCATCCACCGGCAAAGACGCCGGTACGGGCGAGGAGCCGCGCTGGCTCAGCGATGAGGAACAGCGCGTCTGGCAGGCATACCTCCAGGCCACGACATTGCTGGAGGACCATCTCGACCGTCAGTTGCAGCGCGACGCCGGGATGCCGCACATCTACTACGCGCTGCTCGTCCATCTCGCGCGGGCCCCGCGGCGCCGTATGCGGATGACCCAGCTCGCCAAGGACGCCAAGATCACCAGATCACGGCTCTCCCACGCGGTGTCGAGGCTGGAGCAGCACGGCTGGGTCCAGCGCGAGGACTGCCCCTCCGACAAGCGCGGCCAGAACGCCTTTCTCACGGACCAGGGCAACGACGTGCTGAAGCGGTCCGCGCCGGGTCATGTCGCCGCCGTACGCCAGGCGATCTTCGACCGGCTCAGCCCCGAGCAGGTGAAGCAGCTCGGCGAGATCATGCGGGTGATGGCCGCGGGTCTTCAGCCGGAGGGTACGGGCGCGGATCTGCCCTGGCGCCGCTGAAGCGCGGGACACCAGGGCAGATCCGTTCTTCGTTTCCGCGTTTTCGCGTTTCCGTATTTCTACGCTTCCGCGCTTTTACGCTTTCGCGCTTCGGCGCTTCTACGCTTCCGCGTTCTTACGTCTCCGCGTTCGCCACGTCGCTACGGCGGATACGTCGCTACGGCGGATATGTCGGCTACGTACGGCCGTCAGTGCATCACGACCGGTACCTTCGCCGCGTCCTCCGCACTCCCGGCCCCGGAGCCCGAGGCGACCGGCGAGGAGCCCGGACGGCCGGTGTTGATGAAGGTCAGGGCGATCGCGGAGGCGACGGCCAGGATGCCGACCGCCCACCAAATCGCGCTGGAGTAGCCCTCCACCATCGCCCGCAGCTCAAGGAGCTGGCGGTTGCTGGTGGTCGCCGCGTGCGAGGCGACGTACGCGGTCGTGGCCGAGGCCGCGATCGTGTTCAGCAGCGCCGTACCGATCGCGCCGCCCACCTGCTGCGAGGTGTTCACCATCGCCGAGGCGACACCCGCGTCCCGCGGCTCGATGCCGTAGGTGGCGAGCGACATGGCCGGCATGAACGCCGTACCCATGCCCAGACCCAGCAGGAGCTGCGCCGGCAGGATCAGACCGGCGTACGAGGAGCCGATCTCCAGCTGCGTCAGCAGCAGCATGCCGAGCGCGGCGACCAGGAAGCCGGGGCCCATCAGCAGCCGCGGCGGCACCCGTGTCATCAGCCGTGCGCCGATCTGGGTCGAACCCGTGATCATGCCCGCGATCATCGGCAGGAAGGCGAAGCCGGTCTTGAGCGCCGAGTAGTCCTTCACGACCTGGAGGTAGTAGGTCAGGAAGAGGAAGAGACCGAACATCGCGATGATGGCGAGGCCGAGCGAGAGATAGACGCCGCCGCGGTTGCGGTCGGCGATCACGCGCAGGGGCAGCAGCGGGGACTTCACCTTGGACTCGACACCGACGAACGCCAGCAGCAGGACGACGGAGCCGACGAAGAGCGAGATCGTCATGGAGTCGGACCAGCCGTGGGACTCGGCGCGGGTGAAGCCGTAGACCAGCGACACCAGGCCCAGCGTGGAGAGCACGACACCGGGGATGTCCAGCGCGGAGGGGTTGCGGCTGCCGGCCGGCTCGCGGATCACGAAGTACGCGCCGAGCGCGGCCACGATCGCGAACGGGATGTTGACGAAAAACGTCCAGCGCCAGTCCAGGTACTCGGTGAGCACACCGCCGAGGATCAGACCCACGGCGCCGCCGCCACCGGCGATGGCTCCGTAGATGCCGAACGCCTTCGCGCGCTCCTTGGCGTCGGTGAACATCACCGCGAGCAGCGAGAGCGCGGCGGGCGCGAGCAGCGCGCCGAAGGCGCCCTGGAGCGCGCGGGAGCCGAGCAGCATCGCCTCACCGGTGGCGCCGCCACCGAGCGCCGACGCGGCGGCGAAGCCGAGCAGACCGACGACGAAGGTGCGCTTGCGTCCCCACAGGTCGGCGATACGTCCGCCGAACAGCAGCAGACCACCGAAGGCGAGGGCGTAGGCGGTGATGACCCACTGGCGGTTGCCGTCGGATATGCCCAGGTCCTGCTGGGCGGAGGGCAGCGCGATGTTCACGATCGTCGCGTCGAGCACGACCATGAGCTGCGCGAGCGCGATGAAGACCAGCGCTTTCCACCGACCGGGGTCGGGGAGTGAGGCTGCGGAGAACGAGGACGTGGGCGACGGCGAGGACTGCGCTGACGCGGCCGGTTCGGCCGGGGCGGCTGAATTTGACATGGAGGTATCCACCTAAGGACGCGGAAAGACGAAAATGTCGGAAAGTCGGTAAGTACAGGCGACGCTGCCGGTCTTACGAGGTCATGGAGTCACCGGGGCCGTCAGATGACCGGGGCATGGACAGACGGTCCGAGGGACGGTCTGCCGGATGACGGCTCTGACGGTGACGGATCGGATCGATCGGATCGGGTCTGACGGAGTGGTCGCGGAAGCCACCGGTACGGGAGCCGGGGTACGGGGTCGTGGGGTCGACCGCCGGGACGTCGGCGCCACGGGGCGTTCCGCGTCGGTGCGGGACGAACTGCGGCGGCCGGTTCCGCCCGGGGGCCGGGCGGCCCGTAGGGGCTTCGTTCTCGGCCGCCGGGCTGGGCCTCCGGGGCCGGAGTTCATGGTTCAGGGGCGCGTCACGGAGCGGCGCGGCGCAGATCCTCCAGGGTCGCTGCCGAGCCGGACAGTTGAGACCGGGCGGGTGCCTCCAGGCCGTCGAGGAAGAGCTGGAGATGCCGGTGGGTGAACCGGTCCATGCTCACACAGCCGGTGCCGGGGAGCGGGCGGGTGAGCTGGGACAGTGCGACCATCAGATCACCGACGGCGACATCCTTACGGAGCCGCCCCGCCTGCCGTGCCCGCTCCATCAGCCCTTCGACCGCCCCTTCGAGTCGCTCACGCGCGGCGTCCAGGTCGGGACGCGCCCGGTCGAACGTGCTCGAAAGCATGGGGCAGAGCGCCCCGATCCGCTCGTCCGCCGCGGTGTGCACGAAGATACGCAGCGCGGTGAACGGGTCGGACTCCTCGACGGCGATGCGCTCCGCGTGGTCCGACGCGCGGGCCATGACGTAGAGCACGACATCGTGGATGAGGGCATGGCGGTCGGGGAAGTGCCGGTAGAGCGTGGCATTGCCGATTCCGGCGCGGCGGGCGATCTCGTCGAGCGGGGCCTCGGCCCCGTACTCCACGAACAGCTCCCGCGCCGCCACGACGATCCGCTCCCGGTTGCGCAGGGCGTCGGCGCGCGGCCGGGTGGCACGGCGCGCTTCGGGTCCGGCGGTGGTGGTCGCGGTGGTCACGTCGGGGCCTTCCCTCGGTTCTCGTCCTCGGTCCGTCCCCGTTCTCCGGGGACTTAGATGCAAACGGGGATGTGCTCCCCGGTTATTTCACTCCTCCTTGTGACCCGCGTCACAAATGCCTGCGCAGGGGAAAGAACCCACGATCGGGCGCACCCAGCGAGCGCCGACACGCCGACCGGCAGAGGGTGATCGAACAGAGTGCAGTCAGGACGGCCGACTGCCGCGGACCCGAAGGCGGCCGCATGAAGCAGACGCGTCGGATACGCAGAACCGGCGGCAGTGCCGGCGACACGGGCCACGACACCAGTGGCGACAGTTCCACCGCCAGTCCCGGCTGTACCACCAGCCACGGGGGTACCAGCGGCCCTGGCGGTACCAGCGGCCCCGGCGGTTCCGCCGGGAACGGCAGCGCCGACGACAGCGCCTGCGACAGAGGCCACGGCCGATTCCATTGGGGTTCCCACCGTCTCGGCGCCCTCGCCGGCCTCACCGCCCTCACCCTCGCCGCACTGACCACGGCCAGCGGCACGCTCCCCGGCCCCACCCGCGCCTCCGCGGGCTCCGTCGCCGCGGGCCGGGACGCCTCCCTCACCCAGTGCCGTATCGCGCCCACCTCGACCGTCCAGATGTCGGAGGGGCTGCCCACCCCGCCCGGCTACTCCCCCTCCACCGGCACGGTCCGCGCACTCAATCTCATGATCGACTTCCCGGACGCGCAGGGCCCGGGAACGGCCCTCGACCGGCTCGGTGAGTTCTTCCCGAAGACGTCCCAGTGGTTCAGGACCAGTTCCTACGGGCGGCTCGACTACCAGGCCGAGGCCCCGCTGACGGACTGGCTGCGGATGCCGCTGTCGTTCGCGGCGTACGGGATAGAGCGCGGAGCGCCGTACGAGCCCGGCTACCGGCGGCTCGTCGAGGACATCGTGTCCGCCGCCGACAGCCGGGTGGACTTCGCCGCGTACGACCTGCTCAATGTCCTGGTCACCCCCAACGCCGGGCCGTCCGCGCTCGACACCGTCCTGTCCGTCACCTTCTCCGGCAACTCGGAGGCGCCCGAGGCCGACGGCGCGCCGCTCGCGAACACGTCCTTCGTCTACAGCCGCCAGGACGACGGTTCGGGTTCGTACCGCGAGACCGGCTACCGGGTGCTGCCGCACGAGAACGGCCATGTCTTCGGCCTGCCCGACCTCTACACCATGGACGGCGGCAGCTCGGTCGGGCACTGGGACATCATGTCCGAGGACTGGGGCGCCAACAACGATCTGCTGGGCTGGCACAAGTGGAAGCTCGGTTGGCTCGACGACGAACAGATCCGCTGCGCGTCCGTGTCCGGGGTCAGCGAGTATCTGCTGGAGCCGCTGGCGAGGACGGGCGGCCCCAAGATGACCTTCGTACCGCTCTCCAAGGAGTCCGGTTACGCGGTGGAGGTACGGACCCGGGAGGGTAACGACGAGGCGGTCTGCGCGCCCGGCGTCCTGATCTACCGGGTGGACTCCACGGTCGACACCGGGCGCGGCCCGATCGCGGTCTCGGACAGCCGCGAGAACAGCGGCGGCTGCACTCGGCGCCCCAATGTGCACGCGGAGCTGTCGGACGCGCTCTATCTGCCGGGCGACACCTTCGTCGACAGCGAGCACGACATCCGGATCACCGTGATGGCGAAGGAGCCCGGCGGGAATTTCAGGGTGCGGGTGTCACGGCCCTGAGTACCTCGGTCCGCAGCTCGCGCTTGAGGATCTTGCCGGCCGGATTGCGCGGCAGCGGGTCCTCCCGTACGAGCACATGGGCCGGAACCTTGAAGGCGGCGAGACGGGCGGCGACATGTGCGCGCAGCTCTTCGGCGCCGGTGCCGGCGTTGGTGCCGGTGTCTGCGTTGGTGCCGGTGTCTGCGTTGGCCTTGGCCTTGGCGTCCGGCCTCCTGGAGCCTGGACCGCTGTCCGGCTCGGCGCGCGGTCTGAGCCGTACCACCGCCGCGACCTCCTCGCCCAGCACCGGGTGCGGAATGCCCAGCACCGCGGCGTCGACGACCTCGGGATGGGCGTGGAGCACGGCCTCGACCTCCGCGCAGTACACGTTCTCACCGCCCCTGACGATCATGTCCTTGATCCGGTCCACCACCGTGACCCGGCCGTCGCGCACCCGCGCGAGATCGCCGGTCCTGAACCAGCCGTCGGGTGTGAAGGCCTCGGCGGTGGCGGCCTCGTCACGCCAGTAGCCGCGTACGAGCGCCTGGCCGCGCAGCCAGAGCTCGCCGACCTGGCCCTCCGGTACGGACTCACCCGGTGCGGACCCGCCCGCCAGTCCGGCGATCCGTACCTCGGTGGCGGGCGTCGGCCGGCCCACGCTGTCGGGGAAGCGCCGGTACTCCTCACCGAAGACGGCCAGTACCCCGCCGCAGGTCTCCGTCAGGCCGTAGCCGTTGCGGGGCTCGACGCGCTCGCCGTAGCGCGCGGTGAGCCGGCCGACCAGCGCGGGCGGGGCGGCGGCGCCACCGGTGCTGAACAGGGTCAGCGTCTCCAGCGCGTCGCTCTCGGCACCGCCCCCGGCACCGGCCTCCGCCGCCTCCGTCTCCGCCGCGTCCAGGAGCTGGAGCGCGGTGGCCGGGACACCCGCGTAGTACGTCACCCCGTGCTCACGGATCAGCCGCAGGGCCTGCCGCGCGTCCCACCCGCGCATCAGCACGAGCGTGCCGCCGACGGCCATGGCCGAGTAGAGACAGGTGAACGCGGCCACATGGAAGAAGGGATACGTCATCAGCGCGACGGGCGCGGGCCCCTGCCCGGGGATCCGTCCGCGCGCGAGGGCGGAGGCGGCGGCGTGGTAGCGCGGGTTCATGGCCGCACCGGCCTGGGCGAGCTGGGTGGCGACGGCGCCCTTGGGCCGCCCGGTGGTTCCGGACGTGTAGATGATGGTGGCGTCGTCCTCGGCCCGTACCTCGACATCGGGCGGCGCGGTGAACGGATCGGGGGCGGGCAGATCCTCGTACCGCTCGATCCGCCCAATCCCCTCGATCCCCTCCCCCTGGTCTGCGTGTTCCGCCAGGTCTGCGTGTTCCGCGTCGTCCGCGTTCCCGTGGAAGACGAGGATCCGGACGCCCTCGCGCTCGGCCCAGCGCGCCACGCGCGGCAGCCGCTCGCCGTCCACCAGCAGGACGCGCGGTGCGCAGTCGTCCAGGGCGTACGTGAACTCGTCCTCGGTCCACCAGGCGTTGAGCGGTACGGCGACCAGCCCGGCCAGCTGGGCCGCCCAGAAGGCGATCTGCCACTCGGGGTGGTTGCGCATGGCGATGACGGCACGGTCGCCGGGGCGGAGCCCGTAGACGTCGAGCAGACGGTTGGCCAGCGCGGAGGCGGCGGCGAAGAACTCCCCGTACGTGTACGTCCCGCTCTCCGCCACCAGGAACGGCCGGTCGCCGTACGCCCAGGTCGCCTCCACGAACTCGCGCAGGGTGCGCGGTCCGTCGGCGTACATGAGCGAACCGTTCTCGGCCCGTACGACGGCGAAGGGCGCCCCCGGCGCGGTCAGGATGTGCGGCTCGGGCACCTCGGCACCTCTCTCAGCGTCCAGGGGCCGGTCAGCCCGCCGCGACGCTACTCGACGGCCGCCTCCCGGTCGAACCGCCTGTCTTCCGCCCGGCTCCGCCCGGCCTCCGGTCGTCTGCCGGTCGTCTGCCGCCCCGGCCGACCTCGGGCGACCCCGGCCTCCGCTTCGGGCGAGTCAGTCGACCACCGTTCCGCAGGTGATGTTGAACGCGGTGGCGGTCATGGACCGGGCGCGGTCGGAGGCGGCGAAGGCTGCCACCTCGGCGACGTCCTGCCGCGTCGCGGCCCGCTTGAGCAGCGTCCGGCACACGGTGTCCTCGATGATCTCCTCGCCGCCCTCGAAGTCCTCGGGGATGGTGTCCACGATTCCCGCCGTCTGGATGCTCAGCGCCCGGATTCCGTACCGTCCCAGCTCACCGGCGAGCTGTCGGCGCAGCGCCTCGACGGACTGGAGCGCCACTTGCAGCCCGCCCAGATTCCAGTCGGGCCTCGGGTCGCCGTACCCCCCGAACACCAGGATCACGCCCGAGCGGCGGGGGATCATATGGCGCGCGGCGGCCCGCGCGGTCAGGAAGTTCGTCCGCAGGGCGGTCATGACGGGCTGCTGGAAGTCCGCGAACGGCATCTCCGCGAGCGGGGTGCCCTGCACATCGGCGTGCGAGATCAAATTGAACGAGATGTCGATGCCGCCGGCCCGCGCGGCGACATCGGCGGCGTGCGCGTCCACGGCCTGTTCGTCGAGCGCGTCCAGCACGGCGGCCTCGACGGCGCCGCCCTCGTCCCCGATCTCGGAGGCGACCCGCTCCAGCGGCGCGGGGGTCCTGGCGGCGATGAAGACGCGCGCTCCTTCCCGTGCGAAGGTCCGGGCCACAGCGCCGCCGATGGCCCCGCTGCCGCCGTAGATCACCGCGGTCTTGTCCTTGAGCAGCATGGTTCCGCTCTCCTCACTCGTCTCTCACTCGTCGCCATCTGTCGGCGCGCACAGGCGTACACAGGCGTAAACACAGGCGTACACACCGACGACTACGACTACGACTCCACCACCCGCGGAAACTCATCGCCTGTGGCACGGGAAGGGCCGACCCCCGGTGGGGAGTCGGCCCGGCCACGTCCCGTACGGGCGGGGCCCGCTGAAGTCCGTCAGAGTCCGCCGGTGTAGAGCAGACGGTTGGGCGAGCCCGTGCTGATGGGACGGACCACGTCCTTGGTCGACGCGTCGGTGAGCCAGCCGGTGAGCTCCGCCGGGGAGGCCGTCGGGTACTTCGCCTTCAGCAGGGCGGCGACCCCGGCGACATGCGGGCTGGCCATGGAGGTGCCGTTGAGCGTGCTGGAGCCGCCGCCGAGTTTGGCGGAGACGATGGCGACGCCGGGGGCGTATGTCGTCAGACAGCGACCGTAGTTGCTGAAGCGGGCCTCGCCGTCCTGCTTGTCGGTGGCCCCCACGGCGAGCGCCGACGTGGCTCCGGCGGGCGAGACACCACAGGAGTCCTGGGACTCGTTGCCGGCCGCGACGACGGGCAGGACGCCCGAGGCGGTGACGGCGTCGACGGCGCTGTCCACCGCCGCGGACGAGGATCCTCCGATGGAGGCGTTCAGGACGGCGGGCTGCCTGGCGTTGGCCGCGACCCAGTCGAATCCGGCGATGACCCCGGCCCAGTCGCCCTTCCCCTGGCAGTTCAGGACACGGACGGCGACCAGGGAGACCGAGCGTGCCACGCCGTAGGTCGCGCCGCCGGTGGTGCCCGCCACGTGGGTGCCGTGGCCGTTGCAGTCCTGCCCGACGCGTCCGTCACCGATGGCGTCGAAGCCGACGGTGGCGCGGCCGCCGAACTCGCTGTGCGCGGTCTCGATACCGGTGTCGACGATGTACGCCGTGACGCCACTGCCCGTACCGGTCACGGTGAAGTCGTTGTCGAGGGGCAGCTTCCGCTGGTCGATCCGGTCGAGCCCCCAGCTCTCGGCCTTGACCGCTTTCCCAGCTGCCTTCCTGACCGACTTCCCGACCGCCCTCCCAACCGC
Source organism: Streptomyces sp. NPDC055025 (assembly GCF_053608565.1). Classification (NCBI taxonomy): domain Bacteria; kingdom Bacillati; phylum Actinomycetota; class Actinomycetes; order Kitasatosporales; family Streptomycetaceae; genus Streptomyces; species Streptomyces sp. NPDC055025. Next base: position 49,304 of record NZ_JBSGVS010000026.1, on the reverse strand, counting down.
CCTCCCGACCGGCTTCTCCACGGACCGCGCTCGCTCGGCCGACGGCGGGCCGACGCTGATCCGCGCGTTCTCCTCGATGGCCTGGACGGCGGGAAACGTCCGTACGGCGCGCAGCTGCTCCCCGGTGAGGGCCGCGGCGAACCCGCGCAGCGCGGTCCCGTAGGTGAACAGAGGCTTGACCCCGAGCTGCCGTACCACCGTGGCCGCCGAGAACGCGGGCTTGAGCGTGACGATGTACTGGCCGGGAATCGCGCTGACGGAACGCTCGACGGGTACGGGAACCTGCCGGGCCCCGGCCGTCGCGCCGGCGCCGCCGACGTCACCACTCAGGTCGGCGTCACCGCTCAGGCGGACGTCACCGTTCGAGCGGACCTCACCGCTCATACCGGCCTGACGGCTCATACCGGCGCCACTGATCAGGGGAACGAACAGCAGAAGGACGATCGGTGCCCAGCGCGCGCTCAGGCGCATACATGCTCCTTGAAAAGGCGGAACCGCCCGCGGCCGGACCGGGCCCGCGAGCGACGAACACCCTTCCTTCGGCCGCGGCACGCCCACGGCTTGAGCCGAACCGACCGTATGGCGCAAACCCCCCGCGCACCCGTGCTGCCCCTGCCCTGCCCCGGGGCGCGTGCGGACTTTGCCTCCGAGGCAACTCCGCGTACAGGGAAACTCACCCGGTGTGAGGAGCCTGTAACTCCGCTTTATTCCGGATGACTCGGTTCGGTAATCGCCACTGGCTGAAGTTGTCACTACAAGCAGCGGCGAGGTCACGGCCTCGGCGCCTCGCATGGAGGACTTCATGCCTGAGATCTATTTCCATGTGCGCTGGCCCGATGGCGCGACCCAGCGCTGCTACTCCCCCTCCACCGTAGTCGAGGACTATTTCACGGCCGGCGGCGAATACGAGTTGACCGACTTCGTGGAGCGCAGCCGCACGGCACTCGGTATCGCCGGTGAACGGGTGAAGGAGAAGTTCGGCTTCCACTGCACCGGCGCGTCCGACCAGCTCGCCCAGATCGAGCGGACCGCCGCCGCCTATACCGCCGCCGCCTATACGCACGCCCACGCCGCCGGCACCACCGTCGCTTCCGTCCCCGCCGTCTCCGTCACCGCTTCCGTCCCCGCCGTCCCCGCCGACGTCCTCAAGGTCGTCGTCGAATCCCTCGTCAACGCCGACGGGAGCACGCGATGAGCGCCACGGTGAGCCCCGAGGTGAGCCCGGCTCCCGGCGCGGCAGTGAGCCCGGCTCCGCGCCCGGCGATGAGCGCGGCGGTGAGCCCGGCGGTGCGGCTCGCCGGGGCCCACTACCCGGTGGCCGTGGTCGGCGGCGGGCAGGCCGGTCTGTCGCTCAGCTACCACCTGCGCCGGCACGGCATCGATCATGTCGTGGTCGAGGCCCATCAGGTCGGTCACGAGTGGCGTGAGCGGCGCTGGGACTCCTTCTGTCTGGTGACCCCCAACTGGCAGTGCAGACTGCCCGGCTTCCCGTACCAGGGGGACGACCCGGACGGCTTCATGGTCCGCGACGAGATCGTTCGGTATCTCCAGGACTATGTGGCCTTCTTCCGCCCGCCGCTGGTGGAGGGCGTGACGGTGACCGGGCTGCGGCGCGCCCCCGGCGGGCGCTTCGAACTGAGCACCACGGAAGGCGAGTTCACCGCCGACCAGGTGGTGGTGGCCACCGGTCCGTACCACACCCCGTCCGTCCCGCGGATGGCCGAGCGCCTGCCCGCCGGTATCGGGCAGATCCACTCCTCCCGTTACCGCAACGCGGACCAGCTCCCCGAGGGCGCCGTGCTGGTCGTCGGCACCGGTCAGTCCGGGTGCCAGATCGCCGAGGATCTGCATCTCGCGGGCCGGCGGGTGCACCTCGCGGTCGGCAGCGCGCCTCGCGTCGCCCGCTTCTACCGGGGCCGGGACTGCGTGGCCTGGCTCGACGAGATGGGGCACTACGCGAAGGGCATCGACAGCTTCGACGACGCCGCCGCCGTGCGGATGCGCGTCAACCACTACGTCACCGGGCGCGACGGGGGCCGCGACATCGACCTGCGGGCCTTCGCCCGCGACGGAATGCGCCTGTACGGGCGGCTGACCGGCATCACGGGCGCCATGTGCCCTACGACGCCGGAGTTCGCTTCCACGACGCTGGAGTTCGCGGACGATCTGAAGGTCAGTCTGGACCGGGCGGACGCGGTGGCCGAGTCCATCAAGGACGCCATCGACGCCCATATCTCCGCGCACGGGATCCAGGCCCCCCGCGAGGCACGGTACATACCGGTGTGGGAGCCCTCCGAGCACGTGGCCGAACTCGATCCGGCCGAGGCCGGGATCACCTCCGTCGTCTGGTCCACCGGCTTCACCCGCGACCACCGGTGGATCGAGATACCCGCCTTCGACGGCCGCGGCTACCCGATGCACCGGCGCGGCGCCACCAGCACCCCCGGCCTCTACTTCCTGGGCCTGCCCTGGCAGCACTCATGGGGCTCCGGGCGCTTCGAGGCCGTCGGCCGGGACGCCGGGTTCCTCGCGGACCACATCGACGCGAGCCGCCGCCTCGCCGACGTGTGCGGCGTCCTCACCGGGGCGCCGGACTCCGTCGCCTCCGCACTTCCCCTGGGCTGACAGGCCCCCGGGCCGAAAGGAGCACCCCGGAATGGCACCCGAAACGGTCTTCGACGCACACCGCCACATCGGCGTCCTCCCCGCGTATCCCTTCTACGGCGGTCCGCCCGTCAACCCGGACACCACCGCCCGCGCCACCGTCAAACAGTTCCTCGCCGACCTCGACGCCGAGGGCACGGAACGCGCCCTGGTGATCCCCAACTACGGCGTACCGGACCCCGCCGTCGCGTTCCGCTTCAACGAGCTGGTGATCGAGGCGGCCCAGAGCGACGACCGGGTCCGCGCCGGGCTGTGGGTCTCGCCGCGCCCGGAGGACGCCGACCGTACGGAGCGGGCCCTCGCCCTGGCGGGGGAGGACGGCGTACGGGCCCTCAAGCTCAGCTTCCTGCTCGGCGGACGCCCCACGGACCCGGCCTGCCGGCCGCAACTGGACCGTATCTTCCGTACGGCCGCGCGGCACGGACTCGTCGTCCATGTCCACACCTCCCCCGGCGCCGCCTCGGACATCGACGAGGTCGGCAATCTGGTGGACTGGTACGCCGATCAGGTCCCCGTGCACCTGGTGCACTTCGGCGGCGGGATGAGCGGCCACATCAAGCTCGCCGGCTCGCGGTTCTTCGACTGGATCGAGTCCGGCAAGCGCGTCTACACCGACCTCTCCTGGGCCATCGGCTTCACACCGCGCTGGCTGGCCCGGGAGATCGAGCGTCGCGGCATCGGCCATGACCGGGTGCTCTTCGCCAGCGACCAGCCGTGGGGCGACTTCACCGGTGAGTACGCCCGGCTCGCCGAGGCGACCGGCGGCGGCGAACTCGGCGGACTCGTCTTCCGGGACACCTTCGCCGCGCTCTACGACTGACCCCGGCTCACCCGGACGGATCCGAAGGGGCCCCCCGAGGGACCCCGCCGGATCCGGAGGGACCCGACAGACCCCGAGGGACCTGACGGACCCCAAGGAACCCCGACAGCCGCCCTCGTCCCCTCACAACCGCCCCTCAGCCACCATCCGTACCGAAGAAGGAGACAGACACCATGTCCGACACCGCCCCCACCGCGGAGCTCTCCGAGATCGAGCAGAAGTCCCTCGACGAGATCGCGCACCCCTCGCTCCCCGAAGGCTCCAGCATCTACGGCTCCACCAAGGTCTTCCCCGACTACCGGGCCGAGGACGGGGAGACCTACTTCACCCTCGTCCACGGCATCGCCCACGAGTCCTCGGTGTCCTTCGTCGCCGTGCTCCAGGCCACCCGCGCCCTGCGCAAGGGCTTCGAGGCGGCCGTCTACTTCTACGGCCCGGGTTCGCTCAACTGCCTTGCCACACGCGGCTTCCCGACCGTCGGCAACTCCGCGTTCCCCGGCGAGCACAACATCAACAACCAGCTCAAGACATTCATCGCCGAGGGCGGCAAGGTCTACTGCTGCCGCTTCGGCCTCTCCCTGCACGGTGCCCGCGAGGAGGACCTGATCGAGGGCGTCATCCCCACCCACCCCCTCGACGTCCAGGACGCGATCATCCACTACGCGCGCAAGGGCGCCATCATCAACTCCACCTACCAGCTCTGAGAGGTGCGTCGTGAGCGTTGGCACCGATAGGACGAGTACGACAGCGACAGCGACGGCGACGGGGGCCCCGGCTGCGGCTGCGACGGGTACGGGTGGGGGTACGGGTACGGGTACGGGTACGGGTACGGCGGTGACAGGCACGGCGGTCGACGTGCGGATCATGACCCGCGCCGAGCTCGCCCTGCGCGGTATCCGTCAGGACGTCGAGGTCCGCCGGCCGGACGGCGCGGGCCCCAGCGACGACGGCCATGTCCTTGTCGACGGTGCCAACGCCGCGCTGCCCCGCAACCCCGACAGCCCCTACACGGTCCGCGACGGCAAGGTCTGGCTCGGCGACGAGACCGGGACCCTGACGGACACCGGGCTCTCCCTGACCCCCGTACGCCGGCCGAGGTTCTACGACCTGACGACCGCCGACGGCGTCCGGTACGAGGAGATCGCCCGGCTCCACGGCTCCGACGTGCTCGCCACGACCGTCGTACAGACCTGTGTCCGCTACGCCGAGTCCGACCGCTGCCGGTTCTGCACCATCGAGGAGTCCCTGCGCTCCGGCGCGACGGTCGCCGCCAAGACCCCGGCGCAGCTCGCCGAGGTCGCCGAAGCGGCCGTACGGCTGGACGGCGTCCGGCAGATGGTCATGACCACCGGCACCACCGCGGGTCCCGACCGCGGCGCCCGCACTCTCGTACGGTCGGTCCTGGCGGTGCTGCGCGCGGTGCCCGGTCTGCCCGTCCAGGTGCAGTGCGAACCGCCCGCCGACCTCGGGTGGATCTGCGCGCTGCGCGACGCCGGGGCGACAGCGATCGGCATCCATGTCGAGTCCCTCGACGACGGGGTGCGCCACCGCTGGATGCCCGGCAAGTCGACCGTGCCGATGGCCGAGTACGAGGCCGCGTGGGACGACGCGGTGCGGGTCTTCGGGCCCAACCGCGTCTCCACGTATCTGCTCGTCGGCCTCGGCGAGGACCCGGACGAACTGATCGCGGGCGCCGGGCGGTTGATCGACCGGGGTGTCTATCCCTTCGTCGTCCCGTTCCGTCCGATGAGCGGCACGCTCGCGGCGCGTGACGGGATCGGGGCCCCGAGCGCGGAGGTGCTGCGGTACGTGACCGAGGGCGTCGCGGTGAAGCTGCGCGCGGCCGGGATGAGCGGTGCCGACCAGAAGGCGGGCTGCGCGGCCTGCGGGGCGTGCAGCGTGCTGAAGACCGCGGGCGGGTGACGGCCGTGTATCTCGACGGATCCGCCGCACCCGCACCGCCGGTATCGGACCGCGCGGCCGAACGCCCGGCCGACATCCTGGCGCTGCTCGGCGACCTCAGCACCTTGGCGCGGCAGCCTGTCTTCCGTATCGAGGAGGCCTGTTCGCCGGGCGAGTCGTCCGACTACCGCCGACTGCGCCGGGACACCTTCGTCCATGAGCAGGGGCTCTTCTCCGGCCATGACCTGGACGACCGGGACGCCGACGCCCGTACCGTCGTCCTGGTCGCCAGGGACCCGGACGGCACCGTGGTCGGCGGCGTACGTCTCGGACCGGTGGACGGCGGTCCCGACATCGGCTGGTGGCAGGGTGGCCGTCTCGTCGTGGCCCGCCGGGCCCGGGGGCCGCACGGCATCGGAGCGGCGCTGGTCCGCGCGGCCTGCGCCCGCGCGGAGGCCGAGGGCGTCCTGCGGTTCGACGCGACCGTCCAGACCCGTAACGAGGCGCTCTTCCAGCGGCTCGGCTGGCGCTCCGTACGCGCGGTCACGGTCGCGCGGGCGCCGCACACGCTGATGCGATGGCCGATCGGGCGGATCGCGGCGCAGGTGGCGGCCACCAAGTCCGCGCTCGGACCGCTCCTCGCGGCCTTCCACGGCGTGGCTTTCCACGGACCGGCTCTCCACGCAGCGGCTCTCCCTGGGCCGGCTCGCCCTGGATCGGCGGCCGGTGCCAGTGGCGGGGCGGCGGATGGTGCGGGCGGGGCGGCTGGGACGGCCGGGGCGGGCGGAGCCTCACGCGGCGACGCGCGTACCGCCCTCGGCGGCGCCGGGTTCGTCGGCGACGACGGCGCCCCCGTCCCCGGCACGGATGTGATCGCCGCGTGCGACGCGATCGTGCCGTCCATGGTCGAACGGGACCCCGAGTGGGCGGGCTGGTGCTCCGTCCTCGTCAATGTCAACGACCTCGCGGCGATGGGTGCCGCACCGGTCGGGCTGCTGGACGCCGTGGGCGCGAAGGACGCGGCGCACCTCGGCCGGATCCTCGCCGGACTCGGACGGGCCGCGGAGGCGTACGGCGTACCGGTCCTCGGCGGGCACACGCAGCTCGGCGTACCGGCCGCCCTGTCCGTGACCGCGCTGGGCCGCACGGACCGTCCGGTGCCGGGCGGCGGCGGACGGTCCGGGCACGCCGTACGGCTCACCGCGGACCTCGGCGGAGGCTGGCGCGCGGGCTACCGGGGCCGCCAGTGGGACTCGTCCACCCACCGCCGTACGGACGAGCTCCGCGCGATGACCGGGGCGGTCGCCGCCGCCCGGCCCGCCGCGGCGAAGGACGTGTCCATGGCCGGGATCGCCGGGACCCTGGGCATGCTCGCCGAGGCGAGCGGCTGCGGCGCCGTACTCGACGTGGCGGCCGTACCCCGCCCGCCGGACACGGCCATGGGCGACTGGCTCACCTGCTTCCCCGGCTTCGCGATGCTCACCGCGGACGGACCGGGCGCCGCGCCGCTGCCCGCCGGGCCCGCCACGGGCGCGGTGTGCGGGGAGCTGACCGCGGGACAAGGCGTGGGGCTGCGCTGGCCCGACGGAGAGATCACAGACGCGGTCGCCGGTCCGGTGACCGGAATGGGGACCGCATGAGCACGCTCCGTATGGCGGCCGTCGCCGCCGAGTTCGGCCGCGATCTGGAAGAGGACTTCGCCGTCGCCGAACGGCTGATCAAGGAGGCCCGCGCCGAGGGCGTACGGCTGCTCGCCCTGCCGGAGGCCTGCCTGGGCGGCTATCTGCTCAGCCTCGACGGCGGCGGTGCCGCCACCGGGAGCGGCAGCACAGGCACCGGCGGCACAGGCCCCAACTCCGACTCCAGCACCAGCACCGGCACCGGCGGCAGCGAGCCGGACCCAGGTCCGCCGGCGCTCGCCCTCGACGGCCCCGAGATCCGCCGGCTGGCCGCGCTGGCGGGCGAGCTGACCGTCGTCGCCGGCTACTGCGAGGCGGGTACCGACGGGCGGCGCTACAACAGCGTGGTCTGCGTCAACGGCGACGGGGTGCTGGGCAATCACCGCAAGGTCCACCAGCCGCTGAGCGAGGACGCCAGCTACGCGTCCGGCGACCGCTTCCACGCCTTCGACACGCCGGTCGGCCGGATCGGCATGCTGATCTGCTACGACAAGGCCTTCCCCGAGTCCGCCCGCGCGCTGGCCCTCGACGGGGCCGAGATCGGTGTGGTCGTCTCCGCCTGGCCGGGAGCGCGCACCAACGCCACCCCCGATCTCGTCAACGACCGCTGGAAGCGGCGCTTCGACCTCTTCGACCGGGCGCGCGCCCTGGAGAACCAGATCGTGTGGGTCTCCTCGAACCAGTCGGGTACCTTCGGGTCGCTACGCTTCGTCGGCAGTGCCAAGGTCGTCGACCCCGGCGGCGAGATCCTCGCCGACACCGGGGTCGGAGCCGGCCTGGCGATCGCCGAACTCGACGTCGCCCAGGCCCTGGAGACCGCTCGCCGCTCCATGGGGCATCTGCGCGACCGGCGTCCGGAGACCTATACGTACGCGGGAGCGGTCGGCGCGTGAATCCCCACGAGGCCGCATGAACCCCCACAAGGCCCACAAGGCAGTCCGCGAAGTGAACGAAGTGACCGAAGTGAACGAGGAGCGGTGAACGACCGATGAGCACAGTCCGGATCGCGGCCGCCGCCGCCCACTTCGGCCGTGACCTGGAGTTCGACCTCGCCCGTATCGCCAAACTCATCGACGACGCGCGCCGCTCCGGCGCCGGACTGCTCGTCCTGCCCGACGCCGCGCTCGGGGGCTATCTGGCCGATCTGCGCCATCCGGACCCGGAGGCGCTCCCGCCGGCCCTCGAGCCGGACGACCCCGTGATCCTGCGGGTCGCCCGACTCGCCGCCGAGATGGTCGTCTGCGTGGGCTACTGCGAGGACGGCGGCGACGAGCGCTACAACGCCGCCGTGTGCGTCAGCGGCGACGGTGTCCTCGGCCGCCATCGCAAGGTGCACCTGCCGGCCGGGGAGATCGCCGCCTACGCGCCGGGGGACCGTTTCGCCGCCTTCGACACCCCGGTGGGCCGGCTCGGCATGCTGATCGACTACGACAAGACGTTCCCCGAGTCCGCCCGCTCCCTGGCCCTGGACGGCGCCGAGATCCTCGCCTGTCTCTCCGCCTGGCCCACCAGCATCACCAACCGCGCCCCGCGCATGGCCCAGGACCGGCAGGCCAAGCTCTTCGACCTGTACGACCAGGCGCGCGCCGCCGAGAACCAGGTCGTCCTCGCCTCCTCCAACCAGACCGGCGCCATGGGCGGCATGCGCTTCCTCGGCCAGTCCAAGGTCGTCGGACCGGGCGGCGACATCCTCGCCCGGACCTGGGCCAAGGCGGGCCTGGCCGTGGCCGAGGTCGACGTGGCCGCCGAGCTGGACCGCGCCCGCCGCGTCCTGCGCCACCTGGACGAACGCCGCCCGGACGCGTACCGCGCGACCGGAAGGACGAGCGGTGGCGGTCCCGCGCACCGGGAACCCGTACCGGCGGCCGATGGCGGTCCCGCGTACGGAAAGCCCGGACCGGCGAGCGGCACCCCGGAACCGTACGAGACCGGGCGCCGGATCCCCGTGTACCAGGAGACCGGGGAGATCCCCGCGCAGTCCCGGAAGATCCCCTCGTGAAGATCGCCCTGCTCAGCTACTCCACCAAGCCGCGCGGCGGCGTCGTGCACACGCTCGCGCTCGCGGAGGCCCTGGCCGCGGCCGGAGCGGACGTCACCGTCTGGTCGCTGGGGCGGGGCGGCGACTCGGGCTTCTACCGCGAGGTCGCCCCGGACGTCCGCGTACGGATCGTGCCGTTCCCGGAAGGACCCGCGGACGAGACCGTCGGCGCGCGCATCCTCCGCTCCATCGCCACCCTGCGCGAGGCCTTCGACCCGTCGCCGTACGACATCGTCCACGCCCAGGACTGCATCAGCGCCAACGCGGTGGACCGCTGCGTCCGCACCGTCCATCACCTCGACCAGTTCACCACGCCCGAACTGGCCGCCTGCCACGAACGGGCCATCGTCGAGCCGTACGCGCATATCTGCGTCTCCCGGTCGGTCGCGGACGAACTGGCCCGGGGCTGGGGCCTGAAGGCGGAGGTCATCCCCAACGGAGTGGCCTACGAGCGCTTCGCCACCACCGACCCGGCGGCCCGCGCCGCCTGGCGCTCCCGCCTGGGCCGCTATGTGCTGACCGTAGGCGGAATCGAACCCCGCAAGGGCTCCCTGGACCTCCTGGAGGCATACGCGCTCCTGCGCGCCGAGCGGCCCGGCGTACGGTTGGTGATCGCGGGCGGGGAGACCCTCTTCGACTACCGCGACTACCGCGCCCGCTGGGAGACCCGCGCCGCCGAACTCGGCGTGGAACCGGTCGTCCTGGGCCAGGTCCCCGAGGACGACCTCCCACCGCTCGTCGCCGCCGCGGCAGCCTTCGCGTTCCCCTCCGTGAAGGAGGGCTTCGGCCTCGCCGCGATGGAAGCCCTGGCCGCCGGAGTCCCCCTGGTCGTCCGCGACCTGCCGGTCCTGCGCGAGGTATTCGGCCCCACGGCCCGCTTCGCCACCACCCCCCGGTCCCTGGCCACCGAACTGGCCGCGGCCCTGACCGGGAACGACGCGGTACGCCGCACAGCGGGCCGAACCCTGGCCGCCCACCACACCTGGCCCACCGCGGCCCAACACCACCTGGCCTTCTACCGCAAACTACGCGGACCGGACACCCCACCCCCACCGCCCCCGGACACCCCCGCCGGTCTCCGCTGAGGGGTCGTCCCACCGGGTGAGTCCGCGTCGGCGGACGACGGCACGCGGGAGAGGCGCGCGGACGAGGCGCGCGGGAGAGGCACCCTGGCGTCCGACGGAGCCTCACACGCCGCTTGCGGAGAGGTGGCCGGGCTCCGCCGCGTATGTGCGGCCGAACGGCAGGTCCGCCGGCCCGTGGGAGTGCAGGGCGACGGCGTGCGCCGCCGACGCGAGCGTGGCGTGGCGGTTCCAGCCGCCGTACGACCGGCCGGTGAAGTCCCGCATGCCGAGGCAGCCGGTGACACGCTCGAAGGTGTCGTCGACACGGTGCGGGAGCGCGGTCAGGGACAGCAGGGTGGCCGGGTCGGCGTCGAGCATGTTGGTGAGCCACACTTCGTCGGGCCGGTGCCGGGTGTCCGTTCGCGTACGGAACAACAGCAGGTCGTACGGGTCGTGGTGACCGTCCCGCCCGCCCGGACGGACGGGGTGGTGCGGCGAGCGGACCCGGACCGCGGCGACGAGACCGCGCGGCGGCTGCTCGCCGCCGGACAGCGGTCGCGGGGGCGCTCCGCCCGCTTCCGGCCGGACGTCCGGGATCCTCCGGTCCGGACGGCGCGCGGCCACCGGCCTGCGTGGCGCCTTCGCCGCCGCGAGGATCTGGTACATGGGGAGCGGGCTCGCTCCGTATCCGGGCAGGTCGGGATCGGCGGCCGTGAGACGCAGCCCCCGGTAGGCCCTGACCAGGAAGGGCAGCCGTGCCGCGCGCAGCCGGTGGACCGCCACGGCGGTGTCGATGCCGCAGACGTCCATCACCACGGGCAGCCGGCCCCGGAGGTCGGCGGGCAGGCCGAGGTAGGCCCCGACGGCGCACTCCACGGGGGTTTCGGGCGTGAACCCGTCGGGGATCGACGCGCGGGCCCGCCGCGCGTCGTCCTGGAGCCACTCGGGCGGCAGCAGCAGCCGCCAGACGAGCGGGTAGCTCATCACCGGCGAGGCGGCCCACAGCCCCACGGCGTACTGGGCGTTGAGCACCTGGCCGGATCCCGCGAAGAAACGTTTATGCACCCCTACTGTGCTCCCTCCCTCCCGCCGAGTGACCATGGGGCGCAGGACCCACGCCCTCGGCGGCGCCACCGGCATCATGATGTCGGCCACGGCGCGTGTCACGGGCGTCCAGTCCCAGGTGGAGCAACTGACGAAATGGTGCAGACTCTGCTCCAGCCTGGGCCCGCCCAGGGAGTACGCCATGTTCCGGAAGGACTTGCGTCCCCGGGTGGTCAGCAGGCCCCGTACATAGGTCCGGGCCATTTTGCGCTGGTCGGCGCGCGGCAACGAGGCGAAGAGCGCGGTGCCCAGATCGGTGAGCGGTTGGTCATGGCCGGACATGGTCCCCCCTTGGTCATGGCCGAGGTGCGGTCGTGGCGGTGGTGCGGTCGTGGCCGTAGTGCGGTCGTGGGTGTGGTGTGGTGGCGTCCCGGCCGGACGCACGGCCGTGCGTGCTTCCTTCCACTCGCGCACGGAGTGGAAGGAAGCACGCACGGTCAGGGTCCCGGCCGGCTCCCCGGCGGCCTTATCACGCCTTCGTCGTCTCGGCCTCGGCCTCGGCCTCGGTGCTCGGGGACCCGGCCGCCGGCTTCGGCGCCTTGAAGGCTCCGGCCCCCGCGAAGATCGCCGCGGAAAGGAGGAGGCTCACCACGGTGAAGCCGGCGACGCCCTTGAAGCCGTCGAAGTCGGTCAGCAGCACACCGCCGACCAGGCCGCCGATCGTCGTTCCCACGTACAGCGCGGTGGTCGACAACGACGACACCGTGCCGCGGGCGGCCGTCGTCCGCGACAGCAGCATGGCCATGAAGATCGGGTAGCCGAGGCCGAGTACCGCGGACCCCAGGGCCAGGCCGGCGATCGCCAGGCCCAGGTTCGGCGCGAACGGCACCGCGCCGTAGATGACGATCAGGCCCGTGAACACCACGGCGAGCGTGCGGTGTTCACCGATCCTGCGGATGAGGTGGCTGCCGAAGATCGAGGTGGTCGCCATGCCGACGCCGAGGGCCATCATCGAGGCACCGACCGCGCCGACCCCCAGGCCGAAGTCCTTGTTCAGCCATGAGCCGATAAACGAGATGGTCTCGAACACACCGGTCTGGTAGACGAAGTACGCCAGCAGGTACCAGGTGAAGGTCGCGGACCGGAACAGCCCCGCGTAGGTGCCGAAAATCCCGGTGGCCTCGCCCGGCGCCCGGGTGGAGGGCACCGACGGGAAGACCCGCCACAGCAGGAGCCAGGCGATCGCCGACAGCCCGGCCACCACGAAGAACGGCACATGCCAGGAGACGGCCGCCAGCCAGCCGCCGACCGGGACGCCGGCGACCTGCGAGATGGACATGCCCGCGCCCGCGATGCCCATGGTCTTCATGATCGCGTCGGGTGCCACCAGCACGGGGATGGACGCCCAGATCTGCGGGGTGACCAGCGCGGCGAACATGCCGGCCAGGAACCGGAAGAGAAGCATCGTCCACAGGTCCTGCGCCACCCCGCACAGCGCCGTGGCCACCGCGAACCCCGCGAATCCGAGCAGGAGGACGCCCCGTCGGTCGCGGCCGTCCGACAACGGCCCCGCCACCAGGGCGAAGAGAGCGAACCCCAGCGCGTAGGCGCTGACCATCCACCCCGACACACTGGTGGACACGTCGAACTCGGCGGCCAGCGTGGGGAGCATGGGAGCGACGAGGAACGTGTCGGTTCCGATGACGAACATGGTGGCGAACGCCAGCCACGCGATGAGCGAGCTGGATCGGGGGGCCTGCCCCCGCGTCGCGCTCTGTGCCTGTGTCACGGCTTTCCTTCCGGTCGTACGAGTCTCTGGGACCCCGGCTCAGTCGGCCGTGGTTCGTCGGCCCCAGCTGGAATAGATGAAGGTCGATACGTCGGGGGCCGGGGCGCTCTCCACCAGCGCGCTCGCCCGCGCGATCTGCTCCTCGGTGGCGAGGCCGGCGTCGACGAGGCTGTGGCCGCTCTGGATCAGCCGGATGCGCAGCAACTCGTTCTGCACGGCGTCGATCCCGAGCCCGCCCGGGGTGACCGACACGCCCACGTCCACGCAGCCGGCCGCCGCCAGCAGTGCCGGTGTGCGGCGCGCCCAGGCCAGGTCGATGCCCTGCGCGGCGAGGGCGGTCAGCCAGGCCCGCTGCACCTGCTGCCACTCCGAGTACGGGGAGTCCTCGGCCGACAGGAAGTAGACGTCCTCCAGGACGAGCCAGCCGCCCGGGGCGAGCCACCGTACGGCCCGCTCCAGGACCTGTTCGCGCCGCGGCAGATGCATGAACACCGCGCGGGCGTGCACCAGGTCGAACGAACCGGGCTCGAACTCCTCCTCGTTGATGTCCATGCGCCGCACGGTCAGCCGCGGGGAGCGGTCGGTGTCCATGAACCGGGGGTCGATGTCGGCGGCGACGACGCCGCCCCTCGGTACCCGGTCGGCGAGCCAGTAGGCGATGGAGCCGGCACCCGCCCCGAGCTCCAGGCAGCGCCAGGTCGGCGCGATGTCCAGTTGTTCCAGGATCCTGACCGTGGTCCGGTCGTAGCTCTTCTCCAGCAATTGCAGCCGGGTCACCTCGGTGGGCAGGTCCTTGCTCAGCAGACCCGTGGTGTAGGCGTCGACGGTCGCGGTGTTCTCGCTCATCGCGAAATGCCCTTCTGGTCTTGGCCGGTCGGTGGTCGCGGCCGGTCAGGCGAAGTAACCGGAGGAGTGCAGGACGCGCAGCCAGGTGCCGTCCGGCTGACGCCGCGCCACCTGGTAGCGGCCGGTGCTGTGGTCGGCCGGGACCGTCGCCGTCAGGGCCAGATCGTCATGGAGCAGAGTCGGCAGTGACTCCTCCATCGCGTAATGGGTCTGCATGTCCAGCATCGCTTCGAATGCCTTCTGTATCGCTTCGCGGCCGACGATCGTGTTGCCGATCGGAAAGGCCATGACGGCGTCGGGCTCATAGAGCTCCGCAAGTCCTTCCGCGTCCCCGGCATTTGCCAGATCGACCCAGATCCGGGCCAGGTCCTCGGGGGTCCTGGCGCGTTCGCGTGCAGCGGTCATGGTGCGTTTCCCTTTCCTCTGGTCGACGGGACCTGCGGACGGCTCAGGCGTCGGTGCGCGGCTCGGCGGACGCCAGCAGCGCACGCGGGTCGTACAGGGCGCGGATGTCGTTGATCCGGCCGTCCTCCACATGCATCCAGTTCGCCACCGGGGTCGGTGCGGCGATCGTGGTGTGCAGGTCGAGCCAGGTCGTGACGTCGTCACCGGCGATGAAGGTCTTCCGGATCACAAGGCCGGTGGTGACGGGGGCCATCCGTGCCAGGGAGTCCCTGCACGCGTCGGCGTCGTCGAGTCGTGCGAGCGGACCCGTGTACGAGAAGTGCTCGTCGGCCAGCAGCGCGCGAAGGGCGGTGAAATCCTTCGTACGCCACGCCCGGAAATAGGCGGCGGCCACATGTGCGGCGTCGTCAGCCACTGCGTCTCCTTGGTTTTCGGTTGAATCCCTTCACGGTTCGGGAAACCCGGGACCGGCCATTCCGCATTCGTCGGATCCGACGTCCGGCTGAATCCGCGGGAAATCCAGGACGAAGGGCTTCGCCATTCCCCTGAGGACGCGTATCGGGGCGTCACAGGGGTGAGTCTGCGCGGGCGGTGCGGCTCCCGCCACGCGCGGCGGGAACTATGTCAGGTCCGGCCCGGATCAGGGCTGGAGGCGGCGGGGCGTCCAGCCGTCGTCGGTGCGGTCGTAGCGCAGTCGCTCGTGCAGCCGGTCGGCGCCGTTGGCCCAGAACTCCACGGAGTCGAAGCGCAGCAGGAAGCCCGCGTAGCCCTCCGGGCGTGGCAGCGGGCCGCCGGCCGCCGCGAGCCGTCCGACCTCGGCGCGCAGTGTGCCGATGTCGTCGAGGTCCTCGCTCTGGCGGGACGCCACCGACATGGGGTGGGTGAACGCGGGCCGGGAGAACCAGAGTTCGTCGGCGACGGCCTCGGACAGCCGTTCCACCGCGCCGCTGACGATGATCTGCTGGCTGGTCTCGCGCCAGTAGAGCACCCCGGACGCCCAGGGGTTGGCCGTCATCTCACGGCCCTTCCCGCTGCCGGCGTGGGTGGCGAAGACGAACCCCTCGTCCGCGATCCGGTTGATGGCGACCGTACGTGTCGAGGGACGCCCCCGGGTGTCCGCGGTGGCCAGCGCCAGCGCGCGGGGCTCGCGGACCTCCAGGCGCGCGGCGCCCTCGAACCAGGCGCGCAGCAGCGGCACCGGGTCGGCCGGGGGTACGTGGAACTCGGGGAAGGCGATGTCAGCGGTCCCGGTGAGGGTCTCCGACCTGCCTGTGCTCATGGGTGGTTGCTCCTTCTCTCGGCGGGATGCCTGTGCCTGTGCCGTCCGTTCAGACCTGTGCCGTGCCATGGGCGAAGACGGCGCCGCTGCCGCCGACCTCGACCGAGATGACCTGCTCCGGCGTGCCGTCGGCGCGGGCGAGCATGCGGGAGGGACGGGAGATCTCCACACCCTGGAGGATCTCGATGCGCCTCCCCCACTCGACCAGGCCGTGCCGGACGAGGTGGACGGCGAGCGGCCCGGCCGCGGATCCGGTCGCCGCGTCCTCGACGACGCCGTACGCGGGCGAGAACATGCGGCTGCGCCAGTTGGCGCCGGAGGCCGCGAAGCAGTTGGTCGCCATGTCCGGGAACCGGGCCAGCGCGCGGTGGTCCGGGTCGAGTGCCGACAGCGCCTCGACGTCCTCCAGGCCGACGAAGACGTGCCGGGGGCCGTTGCGGTAGATCTCCACGGGCAGCGTGGAGGTCTTCACGCCCAGCGCGGCGAGCAGTTCGTCGGCGTACTCGAACGGCTCCCAGGTGGGGACCGGTTGGCGCATCCGGGTGGCCACGGCCCGGCCGTCGGCGTGGTCCACACGGAAGGGGATGGCCCCCATACGGGTCTCCAGCAGGAGTGCGGACCGTCCGGTCTCGTTGCCCAGCGCGATGGCGGTACCGAGCAGCGGATGCCCGGCGAAGGGGAGTTCGTTGACCGGGGTGAAGATGCGAATGCGCGCGTCACCGCCGTCGCGCGGGGTGAGGACGAAGGTGGTCTCCGAGAGGTTCATCTCCCGGGCGATGCGCTGCATACGCTCGGCGGGGATGTCATCGGCGTCAAAGAAGACGGCCACGGGGTTGCCCCGCAGGGGCTCGGTGGCGAAGGCGTCGACGACGACGTACCTGTGCATATGTCTCTCCAGCTGATGGTGGGGGGGCGGAGTCGCTCCGCACGGCGCCGGCCGGGGAACGGTGTCGCGTGTACGGGCACGTTCGGGCGCGCGTGTACGGGCACCCTCGGGTCATGGGCCCAGCAGGTCCCGTATCACCGTGGCGAGAATGCGGGGGCCGTCCTGGGTGAGCACCGACTCGGCGTGGAACTGCATGGAGGCGAAGCGCGGGCCGCGCAGCGCGTGCACCTCGCCCGTACGCGCGTCCCGGCTGACCTCGACGGGGCCCACTCCGTCGACCTGGACCCCGTCGGCGTGACTGACGGCCGCGAACGTGTTGTAGAAGCCGACCCGTTCGCGGACCCCGAAGAGATCGAGTTCCTTCTGCACGCCCTGGTTGGGCGCGTCCCTGCGGCGCAGTTCGAAGCCGAGCAGGAGGCTGAGCACCTGGTGGCTGAGGCAGACGGCGAGGAAGGGCCGGCGCTCCGCCAGCAGGGTTCCCACCGCGTCCCGCAGGTGGGCGATCTTCGGCCGGCCGGCCTCGCCCGGATCACCGGGCCCCGGTCCCATGACCACCAGGTCGTACCCGTCGAAGGAGTAGTCCTCGTCGAAGCGGCGCACGGTCACCTCAAGCCCCGTGGACCGCAGTTGGTGGGCGATCATCGAGGTGAAGGTGTCCTCGGCGTCGACCACGAGGACCCTGCGCCCCGCCAGGTCGGGCCGCGGCCGCTCGCGCTCGTGCGCCTTCCGCAGCCAGAAGTCGGAGATGCCGTCGTTGCGGCCGGCCAGGGCGTCCCGGACGTCGGGATGGTCGGCGAAGCGGGTGCCGGACCGTTCCCTCAGCGCCGTGATCAGCCCGTCGGCCTTGGCCCGGGTCTCGGCCGCCTCGGCGACCGGGTCGGAGTGGCGCACCAGGGTGGCACCGACCCCGATCCGCATCCGTCCCCCGCTGTCGATGTCGGCGGTACGGATGAGGATGGCGGAGTCCAGGAAGCGCCGGCCGTCGCCGTCGCGGCCGATGAGGGCGGCGACGCCGCTGTAGTAGCCGCGCCCCCGCGGCTCATGACGGGCGATGACGCGGCAGGCGCTCTCCAGGGGGCTCCCGGTGACGGTCGGCGCGAACAGCGTCTCCCGCAGGATGTCCCGTACGTCGCGGTCGGTGCGGCCCTCGATGAGGTACTCGGTGTGCGCGAGGCGGGCCATCTCCTTGAGGTACGGGCCGGTGACACTGCCGCCCTCCGGGCAGATCCGGGCCATCATCTTCAGTTCCTCGTCGACGACCATGTACAGCTCGTCGGTCTCCTTGCGGTCGGTGAGGAAGTCCATGACCTCGGACAGCCGGGGGCCCGTCGGCGGATAGCGGTAGGTGCCGCTGATGGGGTTCATGACGGCGAGGCCGTCGCGAAGGGTGATGTGGCGCTCGGGCGAGGCCCCGACGAACGTACGGGTCCCGGTGTGGACGAGGAACGTCCAGTAGGCTCCGGTCTCCCGCTCCAGCAGCCGCCGGAAGAACGCGAGCGCGCTGTGCGGGCCGTGGTCGCCGATCTCGGCGACGAAGGAGCGCTTGAGGACGAAGTTGGCGCCCTCGCCCTCGCCGATGGACTCCTTGACGATCCGGCGCACGGTGTCGGCGTACGTGTCGTCGTCCACGTCGAAGTGCTCGTCGGTCAGCCGGATCGGCACGTCCGGGATGCGGGTCAGCGCGTCGGTGAGCCGGAGGGTCTCCTGACCGGTGACGGTCATGGCGATCAGCGGCGCGCCGTCGTCCACGGCGACGAAACCGCGCTCGGCGACCTGCCGGTAGGGCACGACCACGAGCACGTCGTGCCGGGCCCCGGCCGGATCGGCGACCGCGTCGGGCAGGTCGATCTCCGAGAGGGACCCGGGCGTCGACACCTCGCCGACGAGCACGTCGAGCAGTCCGGGCCCGGCGGTCTCGGGGCGGTGGAACAGGGCGTACGGTCCCGGCTCCCCGCCCAGCACACGGTCCAGCAGGTCGTGCGGTACGGGAGCGTCGGCGCCGCTCATCCGAGAACCTCCTTGGTGGTGACCACCATGGCGCAGCGGTCGGCCGCGTAGCGGAGGGCCGACCGGTGGTGCTCCTCGGAGAAGTCGGCGACGGCGTCGGCGACGAGGAAGGGCTGGATGTCGTTCGTGTACGCGTC
Organism: Streptomyces sp. NPDC055025; assembly: GCF_053608565.1. NCBI lineage: Bacteria > Bacillati > Actinomycetota > Actinomycetes > Kitasatosporales > Streptomycetaceae > Streptomyces > Streptomyces sp. NPDC055025. Next base: position 30,744 of record NZ_JBSGVS010000026.1, on the reverse strand, counting down.
GACCGCGGACATCAGGACGCCCACATGGGCGTAGACACCGCATACGATCAGCTGGTCCCGGCCCGTGGACCGGATGCGCTCCAGCAGGTCGGAGCGGAAGAAGGCGCTGTAGCGCCACTTGGTGAACCGCCAGTCGCCGTCCGCGGGTGCGAGTTCGTCGACGACCTCGCGGTCGGCGGGGTCGGTCCGCATGCCCGGCCCCCAGAAGTCCCCGAGCAGACCGCGGTCCCGCTCGCTCATGCCGCCGGGCTGGGCGGTGTAGGCGACCGGCACGCCCTGCCCGGCGCACCAGCGGCGGATCCGGGCGGCGTTGCCCACGAGTCCGGCGCGCAAGCCGTCCGGGAGGGGCTTGAGGAAGTAGCGCTGCATGTCATGGACAAGAAGGACCGCGCGGTCGGGTCTGATGGTCCACCGGGCGGTGTTGCGGGGCAGGTCGCCCGCGGTCGGGAACGGATAGGGGTCGATGGGCGGTATGCCGGGCATGCCCTGGTCTCCAATTCCTGGGGGGTCTCTGGACGCTGAGGGGGGCCGGGGGCGCGGGCGGCCGAAGGGTCAGCCGGCCCAGACCGAGACGACATGGAGCGCCTGTCGCGGGTTCAGCCGCGGGTCGCAGCGGCTCGTGTACCTGTCGCCGACGCGCAGCAGGCCTTCCTCGTCGGAAGCACACTCGGTGACGTCGTCCGGTGTGGTCTCCAGGTGCACTCCCCCGGCCACACCGCCCGCCGCGGCGACGGCCCGCCGGAAGTCGCGCACCTCGCGCACGATCGTGTCGACCATGCGGGTCTTGGTCCCGGAGGGGGCCTCGACGGTGTTTCCGTGCATCGGATCGGTGAGCCAGCTGACCGGGTGGCCCGCGGCCCGTACGGCGCCGACGAGCGGCGGCAGCCGGTCGGCCACGAGACCGGCGCCCATCCGGGCGATGAGGGTGAGCCGCCCCGGTTCGCGGGCCGGGTCGAGCCGTTCGCACAGCGCGAGCAGCTCGTCCGGGGTCATGCTCGGGCCGACCTTGCAGGCGACCGGGTTGAACACCTGGGAGAGGAGGGCGACATGCGCGCCCTCGACCTGGCGGGTGCGCTCACCGATCCACGGCAGGTGGGTGGAGCTGAGATAGGGCCTGCCCGCCTCGTCACGGCGCAGCATGGGCACCTCGTAGTCGAGGAGCAGCGCCTCGTGGCTGGTCCACACCGGTGCCTCGATGCCGGAGCCGGCTGTGGGGCCCTTCCAGCCGAGGTGCTCCACGATGTCGTTCGCGGCCATGTAGCCGGCCAGGACGCGCAGCGGGTCGGGCCGCCGGCTCTCCGGGTCGGGGGCCGGCCCGTTGACCATGTCCCCGCGGTACGAGGGAAGCTCGACGCCGCCGCACGACTCGGTCGCCCGGGAGCGGGGCTTGGCGAACTGCCCGGCGATGCGTCCGACGCGCACGACGGGCTTGCCCGTGGCGAGACGCAGGGCCCCGGCCAGCAGATCGAGGACCGCCGTCTTGCGGGCCACATAGCCGGGGGTGTGCTCGTTCACGTCCTCCGCGCAGTCACCGGCCTGTACGACCAGGGCCTCACCCGCGGCGACCCGGGCCAGGAGGGCGCTCAGGGTGCGGATGTCCTCGGCCCGGACGAGCGGGGGGCGCGCCTCCAGGGTCTCGCGCACACGCCGCACCTGCGACGCGTCCGGCCACTCGGGTTGTTGCGCGGCCACGCGGGTTTCCATTCCACGCAGGACTTCCTCCATTGCGGCTCTCCATTCATGAGGAGTCGGGTCACGTGGGTATGCCTTCACGGCGCACGGTGGGTATGGGGATCCCGAGGGCACGTAGCTGCTCATTGGGATTCATGAACTCGCGCTGCCGCCTGATCTTGCCGTCCTCGAATTCAAAGGAATGGAGGAAGTGGTTCCTGTAATAGCCCTCGGGGTAGCCGGGGAACAGGATTTTCCCTTCGCCGTCGCACTCGACCCAGAAGAAGTCCGGGTCCTGCGTCTCGAAGATCCGGACGTTCTTCCACTCCCAGTCCGGGAAGCACTTCAGGGACCACACCGCGTGCTCACCGAGCCGGTCCCGGCCGTGCGTCATGATCGGCTTTCCCGTGTCGTTGGTCCACAGGCCACCACTGCCGTCCTCGGTGAACAGAAGGTGTCGCCTCAGCCGGTCCTCGCCCCTGGTGTTCATGTACTGCTCGACGATCGCCCGGTTGCGGCGGCGCGACTCCGCGCCGTCGGCGAATCCCGGGGGCAGAACGAATTCGGGCATGGCAGAGCTTCCCTTCGGTGCGGACAACGGTGGAAATCCTGTCGGACGGATCGATGAAGTCCTGCGATCCGGACTCCTGTGGAGCCTAGCGGGCGACCGGCAACCGGGGAAATAAAAGCTTGTACGAATTCGCAAGGCAGGAGGAGAACAGCACGACGGCACGCACAACGAAAAAGACCGCCCATTTCCAGGTGGCCTTTCGCCGTGCGTGCGGATGTGGAATCGGAGACGAGCCCGAATCAGGCGGGGTCGTGTTTTCGGTGCGCTCCGCGCGGCCGGGCCGCGGCCACGAAGCCGGCCAGGCCGGTGGTCGGGCCCGCCCGCGGCTTCACGGGCGAACGCGCGCTCCAGGATCGACCGTGCCTCGTCGGATCCGTACTCCCGTACACCGGCAAGGCTCGCGTGCCCGGACCGGGGCCGGGATCGGGGCCGGGATCGGGGCCGGGGCAGCGGCGTGTGACGGGCCGGGCCTGCCTTCCGGCGTCGCGACGGCGACGGGCCCGTGGGGCTCCCTCGCGGTCAGTCGGCGCGACTGCTCACGCCGCGCCCTTCGAACAGGGTGCGAGCGCCTCGGCAAGGGCGTTCCATTCCTGAGCGCGCTGTGCCGCCAGGCCACGTACGAGCGGGACCCAGTGCTCGGGGAGCGCCGCCACGATCTGCTGCCACTGGCCGGGCGTGAACTCCGTGGTGAACAGGGCGCGCAGGAGCAGGCGCCCGGGTTCCGTGGCCTTCAGGGAAGGGTCCCTGGCCAGCTTCCGCAGTGCCGGGCCACCCGGTGTGCCCCGCGGATCGTCGTGCGGCCGCCGACCGCGCTGATACTGCCGCTGAGGGACCCGCTTGAAGGCGGTCGCGGGCTCGACGGCCTCGTGCTGCCTCTCGGGTACGGGGTCCAGGCCGCGGCTCAGCCGGTCCCGTACGTCCCGGACCGTCCCCGGGGACAGCCCGGACCTGCGAGCCAGTTCCCGCAAGGAGGCGCCGGGCTCCGCGGCCAGCAGGGAGGCCGCGAGCCGGCGGCCCTCGGCGCTGTTGAGCGGCCGTACGCTGCCGTCCCGGCCGACCCGGCTGTGCGAGTGCGGAATTTCCGCGCTTGCACAGCCGCGCAGCTTGCCCACCGTCTTGTCACTCAGCCCCGTGCTCTCCGCGATGGCCCGGTCGGACCAGCGAGGGTGGGAGACGAGAATGCGGGCGGCGGCGATCCGGCGCTCGGCCCGGGTCAACGGGAGGCCGTGGCCGACGTTCAATCGCACGGACAGGACGTAGGCGTCGGCCTCGCTGCCGTCGAAGAACCGGACCGCTATGTCCTGGTGGCCGCGCAGAAGGGTCGCCGCGAGCCGGTGCGTGCCGTCGATGACCCGCATCGTGGGCCGGTGCACCAGGACGGGATCGAAGTCGATCCCGGAGCCGGCGAGTTTGCGGACGTAGCTGTCGTCCTGCCGCCGGGCGCGTGGCGAGTCGGACGGCTTCAGGGCCGCGATGGGCACCGTCCGGGGAGGTATGGCGACGACGTCGGGTATTCGGTCGGCCGGGTCGGTGGCGACGTTCACTGAAGCACTCTCCCCCATGGCTGCTGAAAATCGGCACAACGCACTGCATGGAAGATCATGTGGTGCAATCGGAGGCGCCTCAAAGGGAATGTGATACTCCGTCAAGTGCGCCGGAGTACGTCAAGTGCGCCTCCGACCTGCGAGTTCGTCCCTGGAGTGCCTAGGACCTGTCCAGCGGATCTTCGTGAGCCGGGTACGGGAACAGGTCCGCACACAGGGTCCGGACCAGGCCGGCGAAGGGGCGGACCGCCTGTGGGGACGGAGCTGTCGTCGATCCATCCAGGTTCGCCGTTCCTCCTCCCCCGTGAACCTGTCGCGGCCCATGTGTGTCAGGTCCTCCGGGGGACCTGACAGAGTGACGGCTGATCGTTGCGGCGGGGCGGGCGGACAGAGCAGGGTCGGCCAGGTGAAACGGCAGCGTGCCGACACCGTCCCGTCCGTGGTCGCATCCCCCGTCGGCCCCGGTACGGACTCGGGCGGCACGCACGCACAGGGCCGGTCCTCGACGACAGGTCCCCGTGCGGCACGGTGTCCGCCGGAGACGTCGGGCGTCCGGGTGCCCGGATCACCGGCCGTGCGGCGGGAGGTCGAAGCCCGTCGCACGGCCCTGTCACCGACGCCCGTGGCGGTCCGTGTCCACCGCCGCGGCGAGTCCGGGCGGCGGCCCGGGAAGGAACAGGCTGTCAGCGCCGACGGCAGGACCGCCTCACAGCGGTCTCCCCGTACTCGGCCGCCAGGTCCGACGGCGCGCGCCGCCGACCCGGAGGACCGGGCTCATCGGCCGGTGCGCGGTGGCGTACTTCCCGACCGTGGCTCGTACGGGCGACGCGACCGTGGCCCCGTACGCCCTGGCGGCGACCGCTGTCCCGGGGACGGGCGTCAGGACGCGATCCGGACCTCGAAGAGGATGTGCTCGATCGTCTCGGTGCCTTCGAGGAAGGTGCGCCGGCAGAGCACGTCCAGCTCCCGGCCGCAGCCCGCGGCCAGGTCGCGCAGTCTGCCGAGATCGCCGCGGTCGCTGAACTGCAGCAGGGCGCTCCCGCCTTCGGTCAGCAGGAGCGGGGCCTCGGCCAGATAGCGCCGGTGCGCCTCGTATCCCGGATCGACGTACGCGGCCTCGTGCACTGTCTCGTAGCGGTAATCGGCGGGTGCCAGGACGAAGTTGGAGTGCCAGTAGACGGTGTCGAACCGCTCGCCCGCGTCCAGCGCCGAGAACAGGTCGCCCCGCACCGCCCGTACGCGATCGCCGACACGATGCCGTTCGGCGTTCATGCCCGTGTTCTTCACGGCAGCAACGCTGATATCGGTGGCGACCACCCGTTCACAACCGGCCAGCGCGGCGGACACCGCGATGACACCGGTTCCCGACCCGACCTCAAGGAACGATCCATGGCGCCGGAAGCGCGGCCGACCGTCCCCGTCGAGTCCCAGGATTTCCATGGCCACGCCCGTGGTGGCCGAGAACGGCGGCGCGAACACGCCGTCGAGCAGATCCCATTCCCGGCCCGCCATCACGAATGTCTCCGGCCGGTTCTGGTGGCGCAGCGAGCGTCTGCTCCGCTCCAACGACCTCAGATAACTCTTCAGTTCTGTCATCCCCACCCCTTGCGGACAGATGGGGTGCCGTTCGTCTCAGCCCCTGATCATCGTTTCCCGCCGGCGACTCCCCAGGAAGGTGCTCCAGGGACCTCGCACGGACACCTCGGAGGTGTTCACACCACACTTCGGACAACCGGAGTGCCCTTATTGCACTTGACCGGCGCAAACACGCGTACGTACCGTCGATCCGGTTCGGTCTCGTCTTCTGCGTAGGGGGAACCGGTTGACCCCGGACCATGCACCGACGAATTCCCCGGCTCTGACCGTCCTGGGACTCCTGGCCCAGGAAGCACCTCCCGGCCGGCTGGCGGAACTGCTCCGAACCGCCGCGCGACAGGGCCTGCCCCGGGAGCGGCTGGCCGAGCTCGAACAGGCGGTCGGACTGGCGCTCGACGTCCACACGTCGCTGGGCCAGCGCCGCCGACGCGAGGCGGACCTCACGGCGCTGATCGACACCACCCACGACATAGCCTCCCGCGACAGCCTCGACGCGCTGCTGAACATCGTCACCAACCGCACCCGCCGGCTGCTCGACTTCGACATGGCGTACGTCAGCCTGCGCCTGCCGGACGGCGGTTCGTACGTGCACAGCTCCGACGGCGAGACCACTCCGGGCAGCGTGGGCCTGGAGCTGAGGAAGGGCTTCGGCATCGGCGAGTGGGCCCAGCAGAGACAGGCGCCCTTCTGGACCCCCGACTACCTCACCGACGACCGGTTCCCGCACACGCCGAAGATCGACGAGGTGGTCGGTTCCGAAGGACTGCACGCGATCCTGGCGGTGCCGTTGGCGCACGGTGGCACGACCATCGGCGCACTGTACGGGGCGTCACGGGAGCGACGTCACTTCACGCCGGACGAGGTCAGCCTGCTCCGTTCCCTCGCGGCTCTGGCGGCGTCCGCCATCGAGCGGACCCGGCAGTTGGAGCAGAGCCGGGCCGCGACGGCCTGGGCGGAGAGCGAGAGCGCCCGCCTCGCCGCACGTCTGGAGCGGCTGGAGCGGCTGACCGGGGGTCAGGCCCGGCTGGCCGAACTGGTGCTCGGGGGCGGTGCCCTGCATGATGTCGTCGAAGTGGCCGGTGCGGAACTCCGGGGTGTGCTCGTGCTGCGGGACGCGGAAGGGCTGCCCCTGGCCGCCACCGGTGAGCTTCCCGCGCTGGGCACCGACGTGATGGTCAAGGCACTCGCGGACTCCTATGCCGCCGGGGCCCCGGTCCCTGTGGCGGACACCCTGTGGGCCGCTCATGTCACCACGGGCGTCGAGGCCCCCGGTGTCCTGCTGCTGCGGAGAAGCACCCCGCTCACCGACGAGGACCGGCGGCTGCTGTACGCCGCGGCGCGGGCAGCCGCGCTGGTGCGGTTGCTCGGGCACAACGCCGGGGCGGCGGCCGGGCCCGTGCGCGACGAGTGCCTGGACGACCTCCTCGCCTCCGGGGTCCATCCGCCGCACGCCATGACCGGGCGAATGCGGCGGCTCGGCCTCGACCCGGATGGACAGCACGTCGTCCTCGTCCTGCGCCCCGAGGGCGTCAAGCAGGGCGAGGCAGCCCTGTGGGCCTCCTCGTACTCGCAGAGGCACCGCGGGCTCAAGACTGTCCGGGGCGGCTGTCTGGTCCTGCTCCTGCCGGGCACCGACGCCTCGGCCGCGGCGCGGGCGGCGGGCGACGAACTCTCCCGCTTCCTGGGCCATCCGGTCACGGTGGGAGCCGCCGGCCCGGCCACCGGACCGGCCCCGATCGCCAGGGTGCACGAGGAGGCGCGCCGCTGCCTGGACACCCTTGTGGCGCTGGGTGCCACAGGTGGTTCGGCGGCGGCGCGGGACCTCGGGTTCCTCGGACTTCTGCTCTCGGACGCCCACGATGTCGACGCGTTCATAGCCTCCGCCATGGGACCGGTGCTCGACCACGACAGCAAACGCTCCACCGACCTCGTCCGCACCCTGGAGGCGTACTACACCTCTGGCAGCAGCCCTCGGCGCGCGGCTGCTCACCTCCATGTGCACACCAATACCGTCTCGCGACGGCTGGACCGCGTCGCGGAACTCCTGGGCCCCGACTGGCAGAAACCCGCGAACGCTCTGGAGATCCAGCTGGCCCTGCGCCTGTTGCGGGCCCGGGACGCGGTCTACCGGCGCGCCAGCGAGTACGACGAGAGCCGGGCGGAGGACCGGGGAGCGGAAGGCGGCCGGGGGAACCACGGCGCGTAGGTCCCGTTGGGCTCATCTCCGGGGATCAGCCCTGTGGGCCTGGTGGAGGCGGCGCCTCCCGTGCGGTTCGGGCTACGGGGGAGGATCGCGATGCGGACGACCGCCGTCGTCGATGGACATTGACGTACGTGGACGACTCCGACCGCGCGGCGAGGTGCGTGCCGGGTGTCCCGTGCCCGCGAAGGCCGACCGGAGGAAGCCCGAGCGGCCGGTGAGCCCGGACCGCCGGTAAGCCCGAACCGCCGGGAGCAGGCACAGGGGGCGCGGGGCGCGAGGCGCCACGAGCAGGCACACGAGGCGCAGGGCGCGGGCCACTGGAAGCAGGCACGCAAGGCGCGGGGCGCCGGGAGCGAGCACACGAGGCGCGGGGCCGCGCTGCGCCGCGCCTGTCACGCGGAACGCGGCGCGGGAGCGGCCAGGGCGTCGGCCGTGCCGTCGCCCGTCAGAGCCGCGATCGCGTGAGCCGCGGAGGCCAGCGTGATGTGCCGGTGCCAGCCCCGGAACGACCGCCCCTCGAAGTCCTTGAGGCCGACCTGTTCACCGACCACGGCCAGGTCCTCACGGGCCCGCGCGGCCAGTTTGGTCATGCGCAGCAGCGCGACCGCCGGTACGGAGGCCATGTTGGTGACCCACATGGCCGTGGGCAGACGCCCGGCGTCCTCCCACTCGCCCAGCAGCACGAGTTCCTCGTCTCCGGTGCCCGATCGGCCCAGGCGCGCGGACGTGCCCGCCCCGCCGACGCGCACCGCGACGGCCACCGAACTGCGGCGGGCGCGGTACGGTCCGGCCGGGTCGGTCCAGTCGGCCCTGCGGCCCAGCCCTCTGACCGCCGCCAGGATCTGCTGGATGCCGAGCGGCCCCGCGCCGTAGCCGGGCAGGGCGGGGTCGCGCACCGTGAGCTGGGAGGCCGCTCCCGCCCGTACGATCACGGGGACGCCCGCGTCGGCGAACCGGCCGACGGTGGCCGCGATCCGGGTGACGTGGGCGTTGAGCACCACCGGCCGCAACGGCACGCGCCAGGACGTCATCGTCTCCAGGACGGCGGCGGACGCGCACTCCTCCTCCGTCTCCTCTCCGACCGCCTCGGGTATCTCGGCCCGGCGCCGCCGGTTGTCGTCCTGCACCCAGGTCTCCGGAAGGCGCAGCCGCCAGTGCACGGGGGCGCTGAGCGTCTCGGAGGCGTACCACACACCGAAGGCGTGCTGCCCCCGGAACGCCTGCCCCAGGCAGGGGTCGTACACGTGGTCGACTCCGACGGAATGGTCCCCCGCCTTGAGGATCGGCATGGACCGCACCACCCACGCCTGGGGGGCACTGCCCTGCTCCAGATGGGCGGCGAGCGCCTCCCGAACCGGCATCCAGTCCCAGGTGGAGCTGCTGATGAAGTGGTGCAGGCTCTGCTCGGCGGCCGGACCGCCGACATGGGCGGCGACGTTGCGGATGGACTTCCGCCCCCTGGCCCTCAGCAGGCCGCGCAGATACTGCTCGCCCTTCTGCCGCTGGTCCCGTCTGGCGAACGAGGCGAACAGCACGTCGGCCAGCTCACGGGTCAGCCCCTCCCGCGCGTCCACGAGACCATCGACGGCGAGCCGCGGCCGGGACACCATGTCCCGCCCGGAATCAACGTCCACGCGTGACACGAACACGAACAGTCCCCCTCCGGCATCGTGACGGAATCGTCCGCCCCGCCATCAAATCTGGCCTCCATCGGGCGGAAGCGAAAGGTGCCGGGACCCCCTGAGCAGCGCCCGGCACGGTCACTGGGCCACCACCACCCCACCCCACCCCCACCGCCCTCCACCGACCCGCCCACACCGACGGCCGGACCCCGTACGTCCCCCACACACCGGAGGTGTCCGAGACACCCTTGACAGGGATCCCCCCACACTCACCCGCAGCGCCGGCGCAGAACCACCCATCACGACGCGCATCGAGCAGCAAGCCAACGCCCCCGCCACCGCACCACCACCCCACCCACATCCGCTACGCTGTCCAGGACTGCCCACACGGGCGGCCCAGGACCTTGCCGCACCACAGAGGAATCCTCACTCAGAGGATTCCTCCACGCGTCACGCAAGGCCCGCCTTCGCCTTCGTGGGGCTTGTACGAAAGTCAGTTCCCGCAGGTCAGACCGGGGGCGCGTACCACGGCCAAAACGCGCTGAGGGTGATCTGGGAACGCCGAACGCTTCCGTGCAGGCCAGGGCCTGTTGCATCGTCAATGGCTCGGTACGGGAAGGGCTGGAGGCCTCAGCTTCCCCTGATGGCACAGCTCCTTCTTCCCGGCATAGCGACTGCTCACCCAAGGGAGATGCGCCGCAGACCTCCCACAGTCACATCACTTCAGTGAATCCCCTGATAGTTGTCGGCTTCATTCGCTTGCGACTCAGCGGAGGCATGAGTGTCGGTTCTGACGGACGCCCAACACATGAGAAGCGTTCTCCGAAGGAAATCGCCATCTACCGTGCTGACTGTGATTGACCGCCAGGAACGAGTGCTATTATGTCGAATTCACAGCGATTCTTCATGGCGGCCGGTCAAGGCAAGAGTGATCCCTTTCCGACCGTCCAGGTTCTCCGTCATTCACATTCTGGACCCGCTCTTCTCTCACTGGTTCCTAGCCGCCACTCCGGTAGTCGGCAGGTTCGACCCTCGGCTGGGGCGAGCCAGCCAGACCGGCCTGACGCGTATCTTCGTCGTCCGTCGCGACAGAATTAGGTCGATCAGCCTTCGCGCTCACGCCCATTCCTTTCCGGATGCCGATTACGCGTGGCATCACCTGACCGATGTCGAAGATGAAAATTTTGATGTGTACCCACGCGAGGTTGGGCCCTTTCTGCGTAGATACCTAGAGGGCTGGATTCCCGATGGCGTCATCACTCTCGCCGAGTGATCACGCTTTTCAAAGCCCCATACCGAATATCCGAGAGCGAAAATCGGCTGCACCTATTGTTACCTGACCTTCCTCCATCAAGGAGGACGCCCCGTGACAAGTGCTCAGCACCGACGCCGACCTGCAACTCGCGGTCCATTGGGACTGGAAATCCGGACGCTCCTGGCAGCCGCGGGACTTCCCGAAGCGGACAACGACGACCACTACCGAGCACACGGCGTCGTGGTGACCGATAGCGGTGAAACGGTCGGCGTGGAGTGGTTGACCTCTCGCAGCCTGCGTCGCGCCGCCACCGACGAGCAGCTACGAGACTGGCCCATGGCCGCCGCGGACCGCGCACTCGAGGCCGCTCGACGTCACCTGCACGCGGCCGTGTTCGGCATCCCGTCGGAAGTCGGCTACTTGGTGGAGGCCGATCCGGCTAACAGTCCAGGTGCTCCGATCGTCCGAGTCGGCCGGTTTTCCACCCCCACGGCATTGGTCGCCGACATCAGACGGATCCTTGCGGATCTCCATGACGCTGCGGAGAGCACTGAGGAGCCCGGCCAGCCGCCGTGAGTGCGTCCACCCTCGCGACTCTGCTAGGAAACGTCCGCCCCGACCGCACCATGAAGCGTCCAGATGACAGCGATCCGCTCCCCGGGGCGGCGAACGCAACTCCCCCAAGAACCGGTAACACGACACAGCCGGGCCCCAATCCTCCAGAGTGGTGTGTACTTGCACCAACGCGAGCTTGTGCCAATTCGTGCGGCACGGAGGGACGGGGACCCATGGGGACGTGGGATCATCTCGGCATGCCCCGGAGCAACAACGATCAACTGCCAGCGACTTATGTCGCGTCCGGCAATTGGCCGCATGCCCGGCTCGTCGAGGATGCTCCTGTCAGTGCGCATTACGGCCAGGCGTTCGCACGAAATCTGGCTCAGGCGATGGCGACCTCCGACATCGGACTGAGGGCCTTGGGCGAGAGAGCCGGGGTCTCGCACGCGACCATCAGCAGACTGCTGCGCGGGATGGTTCTGCCCGACCTGGGAACTCTTGCCCGCCTCGAAGCGGCACTGGGTACCGGCTTGTGGCCCGGCTTGACTGCCTGGACCGAGCGCGACAACACCTGAGGCCTGACAACCGCTGCGGTCATCCTGCTTGGTGCACACCACCCGCTGCGCCTCAACGCCGTCGATGGCGCACCGATCACCGACTTCGCGGCCCGGTATCTAAGGTGCGCTTCCTCGCGGCCCAGTCGCATCGACCCTCGTAGCTGACCGAGATGCTCTACGACTCTGGAAGATGTGTACGAGCGCAGAGCCGATACCGATGGAGGAACGGCAGCCCATCGAGACGCTCGTCGCGTAGTGGCATTACCCCCAAGCCGAACCGGCTGGCTCGACCAAGGCGTCGGCGAGCACCGTGCTGTACGCCTGCCGGCTCGCAAACACCGTGATACGAGATCAGAGCCCCGAGAGAAGCAGAGACCTTTGCCCCTCTGCTCCAGTATCATCACCATCGGGCGGGGGCTACGCACTATCGATCTACTGGACCAGCAGGCGAGTACTCCCGAACCCAGGGTGTACGCCTGCTCGATGCCTCTGGCTCCGGGACAGCCGCGCTCACCTGACGCGTCCGGAACGGGGAAGCAGGGCTGAGACCAGGCATGACCTACGACATCGCGCCGCCGACGCCGGTCGGGATGGTGGCGTCCCTCAGCGCGCTGGGGTACTCGCTCCCGGACGCTTTGGCAGACCTGGTGGACAACAGCGTCTCGGCCGAGGCCGGGACCATCGACGTCGAGTTCACGTGGGCCGGTCCAGAATCCTGGGTGGCGGTCGTGGACGACGGGCGCGGTATGTCCGAAGAGTCCCTCGTCACCGCGATGACGGTTGCAGCGCGCGGCCCCGCGACCGACAGATCCGCCACCGATCTCGGGCGCTACGGGGTCGGACTCAAGTCCGCCTCCTTCTCGCAGTGCCGTCTACTCACAGTGTGCACGGCCACTGACGGTGTCTGGCTCACTCGAACCTGGGACCTCGACGTCGTCGAGACGACCGGCGAATGGCGGCTACTGCACACGCCGCCTCCTGGCACGTCGAAGATCCTCGACCGGCTCACCGCGGACCGGAGCCGCGGCACCGTGGCCCTGTGGCAGAAGCTCTCCGGCTACCAGGACGCGACCGAGGGCGACAAACGGACGCAACAGCAGTTCTACGACGAGACCGAGAAGGTGAAGACCCACCTCGGGCTAGTCTTCGCTCGTTTCCTCACCGGCGCGACCACCTTGGCGCTTCGGGTGTCCGGCTTCCAGGTCACTCCATGGGACCCGTTCCTCACGTCGCACCCGTCAATACGGCGCCTCCCGCCCGAACCTCTGCCTCTGGAGGGCCGAACAGTCCTGGTGGAGCCGTTCGTGCTGCCGGGACCCCAGCGCCTGACAGAGTCCGAGTACGCGACTGCGGGCGGCCCTCAGGGCTGGGTGAGACACCAGGGCTTCTACGTCTATCGGCGCAACCGCCTCATCCTCGCCGGGAGCTGGCTCGGACTGCGCGGCCTACGCCGTGAAGAGCGCTACAACCTCGCCCGTGTCGCCATCGACATTCCGGCCGAGATGGACGCCGAGTGGCGCGTCGACGTGCGCAAGGCCACCGTCGTCGCCCCGGTGGCTCTGCGTCGGCACCTCACCCGGATCGCCCAGATGGTCCGCAGAGAAGCCGCCGAAACGGCACGGCATCGCGGACAGATCGCGGCACGCCAGCACAGCGGACCGCTGTCGTTCCCCTGGAACGTACGCAGAGACGGCGGAAAGGTCAGCTGCAGGATCAACCGGCGTCACCCACTCGTACAGGCGGTTCTCCAGGACGGCGAATCGGATCCGGCCCGTGTCCGAGCCCTGCTTCGCCTTCTGGAGGAGACGGTGCCCGTTCCCGCCCTGCGTGTCCTGCACGAGACGGACACGGCAGACGATCCCGAGCCCTTCGGTGGCCCTGGCCCCGCCGACCAGCACGCGATCGAAGTGGCACAGCAGATGTTCAAGGTCTTCCTGTCCCAGGGAAAGCCCGCCGAGGAAGCGAGATCCCTGATCAGAACGACCCAACCGTTCGACGAGCTGGACGGGTTCTGGAGCAGCTGACCACTGTCAGCGCCACCATCTACTCTTCTCCCTCTCCACACCGACATACCGGAAAGCCTGGAGGTCTCCGTGAGTTCCACCGCCGACGAGGCACTCGCCCACGCCGTGACGGCGGCGCTCATGTTCCTGCCCGGCGATCGTCAGGCCACGCCCCAGGAGGTCGAGCAGGCGGCGAGCATGGCCATGAGCGTGGTCAGCCTGAAGGGGATGACCGTCGATCAAGTACGGCTCACCAAGACCCTCCAGGCCAAGACGAGCATCTACCAGGAGGAGTCGTCGGCCCTGCACAACGCCGAGGGTCACATCCCCTGGCTCGCAGACGCCAAGAACGACCGCACGTGGGCCTTCTGGGAACGCTACGACCGGTACCTGAAGACCGTTGGTGACATGCCTCCGCAAGTGGTGCGGGGCATCGACCGCAGCACCGAGGAGATCCTCGGAGAGCTCGAGGACCCGCGTCGTCCCGGCTCGTGGCAACGCACCGGTCTCGTGATCGGTCAGGTGCAGTCGGGCAAGACCGGGCAGTACATCGGGCTCGCGACGAAGGCCGCCGACGCCGGCTACCGACTGATCGTCGTCTTCGCGGGCATCCACAACGACCTCCGGAGCCAGACGCAGCTCCGTATCGACGAGGGTCTCCTCGGCTTCGACACCCAGTACCAGCTGCGGTCCGACCAGGAAGGCGCGAACTGGAAGATCGGTGTGGGCGCCATGTCCCACGTGGACCAGCTGCCGGTCGCGTCGCTGACCAACAGCGCGGAGAAGGGCGACTTCGACCGCCGCACGGCCGCCAAGGCCAACCTGCCCATCGCGAGTTTCCCCGTCGTCCTCGTGGTGAAGAAGCACCGTCGGATCATCGACTACCTGCGCACCTGGGTGACCGAGGTGCACGGTGAGGAGGACCCGGCGACGGGCCGGAAGATCGTCCGGGACATCCCGCTCTTCGTGATCGACGACGAGGCCGACAACGCGTCCATCAACACCTCGGACCCCGACAACGAGCCTTCGAAGATCAATGAGGCGATCCGTCTGCTGGTCAGGAGCTTCGCCAAGGCTTCGTACGTCGGGTACACGGCGACACCGTTCGCGAACATCTACGTCGATCCCGACGCCGACCACGACACCCTCGGCGGCGACCTCTTCCCCGACAGCTTCATCCGCACGCTGCGCGCCCCGTCCAACTACCTCGGCCCGGAGCGCCTGTTCGGCCTGCGAATGGACAACGAGGAAGAGGACGACATCGAGCCACTGCCCCTGATCCGGCACGTGGACGACACCTCCGCGTGGATCCCCGAGAAGCACAAGTCCGGTCACACCCCGGTCGGCGACCTGCCTCTCTCGCTCCAGCGGGCGATCCACTCCTTCGTCCTCACCTGTGCCGCTCGCCGTGCCCGGGGGCAGGTACACAAGCACAACTCCATGCTGGTGCACGTCACCCGGTTCACCGCGGTTCAGGGGCGTGTACGCGATCAGGTGGACGACTTCGTGCGATTCCTCACGGACAGTCTCCGCGACCGCTACGGAAGCGCTTCGGCAACCTGTCTGGCCGAGCTCCGGGACGTCTGGGAGAAGGACTTCGTTTCCACTACGGACTACTTTCCGGCAGACGAGGCCGAGCGTCTCACCTGGGACGAGGTGGCCGAGGAGATCCTCCCCGCCATCCAGAAGTTCAAGGTCAAGGCCGTGAACGGTGCCGCAAAGGACGTCCTCGACTACTACGAGAACCGCCACAAGGGCCTCTCCGTCATCGCGATCGGCGGCGAGAAGCTCTCCCGGGGCCTCACGCTCGAGGGCCTATCAATCAGTTACTACCTGCGCTTCTCCAAGACGTACGACACGCTCCTCCAGATGGGCCGCTGGTTCGGATACCGGCCTGGCTACGAGGACCTGTGTCGCCTGTACACGACACGTGCGCTCGAGTCGGCGTACGCAGAGATCACTGCGGCGACCGACGAGCTGCGCCGCGACGTGGAAGAGATGGCGGTTCTGGGCCTCACCCCCCGGGAGTTCGGCCTCAAGGTCCGGACCTCGTCGCTCGGTCTGGCCATCACCGCCGCGAACAAGATGCGTCAGGGGACACGCGTGCGGCTCAGCTACTCCGGCGAGCTGGCCGAGACCACCATCTTCAATCTCAGTGACGGCGTGGCGCAGAAGAATCTCGATACTCTCCACGCCTTCACCAAGAGGTTGACCGAGCTCTCCGCCCCGGTGGTCGACAAGGCCAGCGGCAGCCTCGTCTGGCAGGGGGTCCCACCCGAAACTGTGGCTGCTGTCTTCTTCGACACGTACCAGACCGCGAAGGAAGCCCACCGGGTCCGTCCTCAGTTCATCGCTGGCTACATCCGCCAGTGTGCGAAGTACGGGGAGCTGAGCAACTGGACGGTGCGTGTCGTCGGCAGGAAGCCCGTCACCGGATCCGTGGACATCGCCGGGCACTCCGTGGGGCTGGTCACCCGGGCCGCCTCTGGCAGGACTTCAGAGAGCCGCTACACGATCAAGCGTGTGCTGAGTCCCAGAGACGAGAGCACCGATCTTGACAAGGTGCAGTACGACAGGGCCCTCGCTGCGACGAAGAAGGCTGCCGAGGGCAAGCTCAAGCGCGACGGCAGGCCCCGGAACCCCACCACTCCCACTGGCACCCCGCTCCGCGTCCAGCGCCGTCCCGACCAGCCACTGCTCCTGATCTACCCGATCGAACCGCTGGTCTCGGACCGCCCGGACTCCTCGATCCCGCTGATCGGCTTCGCCGTGAGCTTTCCGTTCTCGAAGCACCAGAGCAAGACCGAGTACGTGGTCAACGAGGTCTGGTGGAAGCAGGGTTCGGACATTGACGACTTCGACGGCGAGGACGAAGGCGAGGGCGACGAGTGATCGACGAGAACCTCTGGCGCGAGTTGGAGTCCCCGCAAACCGGTACAGGGCGCTCCACTCGGCGGCTGTTCCCCGAGTCCCCTCATGACATCCACCTCTCGGTGTCGCATCCCGGTCACCGAAGGATGCTGCTGTTGCGCACCGATGCCCGGGCCGCCGACAAAGTGCGGCACCTCTTGGTGGACTTGCCGCAGACCAACGGGCTGACCTTGTCGTTCAGCTCGGTCTCGCCTCGCGAGTTCGAACTCCAGGTCGCCCTGACCACCGACGAGCTGCGCGAGGTCTTCACGCCGCTGGTCGAGGACATAGCGAGGGTGGTGAAGGACACTGAAACAGGCGAGACCGCTCTGGAGGCCGCCGTGCGCCGGTTCCTCCACTGGCAGCAGCTGATGCGGAGCATCGGCACCGAGGGCCTCCGGGGCGAAGCCCGACGCGGCCTCTTCGGCGAGCTCTACGTCCTGCGGGAGCTCGTGCTGCCTTCGCAGCCACAGAGCACTGCTCTGTCGTCGTGGACAGGCCCAGAGGGCACGAACCAGGACTTCCAGCTCCCGAACTCGGCCGTCGAGGTCAAGACGACCACCGTCAAGAGCCCTCGTTTCGTGCGGATATCGAACGAGCGCCAGCTCGACGACACAGGCGTCGAGTCCGTCGTGCTCGTCCAGCTAGCCGTGGACGAACGTCGAGGCGGGTCAGGTGAGAGCCTGAACTCGCTCGTCGAGAGCCTCCGGACCAGCCTCACCAGCCCGTCCGCACGTGCACGTCTCGATGGCCAACTAGTCCGCGCAGGGTACTTCGCGAATCACCACGACCTCTACGACGAGCCCAGGTTCACCCTCCGTCGTACGGACCTGTGGAAGGTCGACGAGAGCTTCCCCCGCATCGTGGAGTCGAGCCTTCCCCCCGGTGTCGGGAACTGCACCTACGACATCAGCGTCTCCGCGCTTGAGCAGCACCGTGTCACGACCGACGAGGTCACCGACCTGATCAGAGGTACCGATGGCTGAGCTGGCCCTGCACGACTACGCCCGCACGCTCATGAACGACATCCAGTCGCTCGCCGAGAACGAGGCCGCCTCCATCCCTACGACGTTCACCCGCCGAGTTCTGGACCAGCTCGAAGAAGCCGGCGTCGTCACGAACACCACCGTCGCCTTCCACCAAGAGCACGGCCTCGTGGTCTACGGGTTCGGAGTGAGCGTGGACCGTTCCACTCTCGACCTGTACACCACCGAGTATGACCTGGCCCAAGGTCAGCCCGGTGCTGACAAACTCACCAAGAGCGACTCATCGAAGGCGTTCCGCAGGCTTCTGGCGTTCCTGCGGAAGTGCGGAACCATCCGCCACAACCACCCTGAGGCGAGCGAGGTCCACCAGCTGTGCGAAGGCGTCGAGAAGGCCCTCGCGGACGCGGTGAAGATCCGGTTGTTCCTGTTCAGCAACCAGGTGAGCACCGCGGGCGCTCTCCCAGAGGCGACCGAGTTCGACGGTCTGCCCGTCAGCCACGAGCTTTGGGACCTCACCCGGCTGCACCGGCACGAAACCTCGGGCTCGATCAGCGAGCCCATCGTGGTCGAGTTCGATCCGCCCCTGGCCTGCCTCTCAGCCGAGAGCACCGAGCCGAACCACTCGGTGACCCTCGCTGTCCTGCCTGGTGAGCGGCTCGCCCAGTTGTACGACGAGCACCGGACACGTCTGCTGGAGCTGAACGTCCGCGCCTTTCTACAGACCCGTACTGCGGTCAACCGCGGGATTCGGGACACCCTGCTGAACCGGCCCGCGCGTTTCCTCGCGTACAACAACGGGATCACGGCCACGGCGTCGGAGGCCGACTTCGTCACGGACTCGGATGGCCACCCGGTGGCCATCCGGAAGCTGACTGGCCTTCAGATCGTGAACGGCGGGCAGACCACTGCCACGCTGCACCACGTCATGAAGCGTGACAAGCAGGACCTGACGCAGGTCCGAGTACAGATGAAGCTGTCGCTGGTCGACCCGGACCACCTTGAGGAGATCGTCCCCCTGATCTCCCGCTACTCGAACACCCAGAACAAGGTGACGCTGGTCGACTTCAGCTCGAACCACAGGTTCCACGTGGACTTCGAGCGGGTCAGCAGGTCGCTGTGGGCTCCAGCAGTGGACGGAAGCGGGCAGGAGGAGACCCGCTGGTTCTACGAACGGGCGCGCGGCCAGTACGCGACGGAGGAGGCCAAGACCCCCTCCGTCGCCGCCAGACGGAAGTTCCGCGTACAGCATCCCACCAGACAGCGGTTCAACAAGTCCGACCTCGCGAAGTACGTGAACTCCTGGGACCAGTTGCCGCACCACGTGAGCCGCGGCGCCCAGAAGAACTTCAACGAGTTCATGATCCTCATGAAGAGCGCCCCACCGGTCGTCAACGTCGCCTACTGCCAGCGGGTCATCGCCATGGGTCTGCTCTTCAAGGCCGTGGACGCAGTGGCGAAGGAGCACGAGGCCAGAAGCCACAAGGCGCTCGTGACCACCTACACCATGGCCCGGTTGTGTGCCGCCACAGACCAGAGGATCGATCTCGACCGTATCTGGCGTCGGCAGGGGGTCACTCCGGCACTGCTCTCCGCCGTGGACGACCTCTGCCCGCTCGTGATGGAGAAAGTCATCGTGCAAGGCAAGCACGTCACGGAGTGGGCAAAGAGCAGCACCTGTTGGGACGAGGTATCCCGCCTGGAATGGGAGGTCCCGGATGCGCTCGCGGCCGAACTCCGGGAGCGGCCTGTCGAGTTCGCGGTGGACACCTCGGAGACAGAGGGGGAGAACCTGGCTGAGGTGCGGGGAATCGGCTCGGCCGAGTGGGAGTCACTCGGCGAGTGGGCGCTCCAGACCCGGAATCTGGCACCCTCCGAACGGCAACTGGCCACGGCGATCGCCACCAAGCTGCGAACCGAGGGCGGCATCTCTCCCACTCAGGCTGCCCAGGCACTGCTGGTACACGAGAAGGCGATCAGCATCGGGTTCGGCCCGGCCGTCGTCTAGCCACGACAGCCACGTGACCTCGGCCGGACAGCGCCGCCGGCCCGCCCCTGTCACAGAGTTCCGTTCCCCAGGAGGTCACTAACCGCGTCCTCAGCACGTCGCAGGACGATGCAGCCGTCGCCACCGCTGAAGGCGAGCAGTTCGGCGCCCGGCGACAGACCCGCCTCTGCGAGCAGCCCCGGAGAGAGTTCGACCTGGCCGTGGTCGTCGATGCGGATTTCGGCGGGTTCTCGGAGCATGGGAGGAGTGTGACACGCTCTCTTCCCCAAGCAGCCGGAGAACTGGACCACTGTCATGGACCGCAGCGTCGAGCAGCCGGACAGCGGCTGGGTGCGAACCGCGAAAGGTGATCATCTGCGCGGGCGCCGGTCCCGTGACACCGGCCCAGAGGTGAAACTCCGTCGCGCCGTTCACCGTCTCGGGCTTCGCTACCGGCTCCAGCGCAAAGTCGCTCCGCGCTGCACCGCGGACTTCGTGCTGCCTCGCCACAAGGTCGCCGTGTTCGTCGACGGATGCTTCTGGCACGGATGCCGTGTCCACGGGGCATCCGAGTTCCGTGGGCCGAACGCCGCGCGGTGGTCGGACAAGATCGAGGCGAACAGGGCTCGCGACAGACGTAACAGCCAGGCGTCCGAGGCCGTCGGCTGGACCGTGATCCGCGTCTGGGAGTGCGAGGTCCGTTCGGACGCGGAGCGGGCCGCGCTCAGGATTGCCGCGGCGTGTGACCGTCGGCCCGACTGATCGATTTCGAGCAGCCCTTCCTCCTACTTCGGCAGCTGCTTCCGGCTTCTCTGCTCCTTGCCCTTCGGTTTGCTGCTCACCTCCGGCGCCGAGACGTCCGAAGCATCGGACTTCCGCGGGCAGTGTTTGCTCAGCGGACACTCGGAGCACAGCGGCCGTTGCGCACTGCAGACGGTGTTGCCGATGAGACGTAGCGCTGCCATGCGGAGCGGCGCGCTTTCGTCCCCCGCACCCACGAGCCTCACGAGGTTGACCCGGCCATCGCTGAGCCTGTTCGTGCGGTCCGCGTCGCTGTCGTTCAGGCGTGCGGCAGCCCGCAACGCGCCCTGCCCCACCCAGAGAAGGTCTTCGCCCACCAGCAGACGATACAGCGACGCCTCGGCCGGCTTGAGCGCGAGGTGCTCGGGAATCTCAAGACGCCTGCTCTTCTGCCAGGCCGCTGTGTCATCGACGAGAGGCGCGAGACGTTCCAGTCGGGTTCTGACTCTCGTGGTGGGAGCGGCTTCCAGGAGGTTCCCGTAAGCCTTGGAGGTGAGGTACTTACGCAACCTCACGTCCGCTAGGACCTCGTCCATCTGAGCTGCCGGCAGCTTGGTGCCGGAGAGAAGCGCGACCACTGCCGCTGAGAGTTGCGACATCTGCTCGCCTGGGAGGTGCCACCAGTCGTCACCGTCCCGCCGCCCATCGGCCCAGGCCGCCAGCTCCTCCCGGACCTGACGCCAGTGCGGCTGGAGACCCCCGAGTTGTGACTGTACGTCCTCCACCGGCGCGAGAGCCTCGGCTGCCGCCTTGCCCAGCAACGGTGGCACCGCGTTCCCGATTTGCCGGAACGCGTCACTGCGGGTACCAGCGAACCGGAACCAGTCAGGGAAGGTCTGCACCCGGGCCGCCTCACGCACAGTGAGGGTGCGCGGCTGGTCCGGGTGGATGTACCAGTAGCCGTCCTTGGCGATGTGCGCCGTGATCGACCGACTGCGCTCGTTCCAGGCCAGCTTCTTGTACTTGTCCGTGAAGTGCTCGGCGCTGTAGCGACGGAACTCCTCCGGGAGTTCCGAGTACAGAGTCGTGGAGTCCATGTGCTTGGAGAAAATCTCCCAGTCGTCCGCACGGACCCGTCGCGTCATGTGGTCCCAGATCAGTCCCTCTGGTGCGTCCTTGCGCATCATCTCCAGGAAGGAGGAGGGAGACTCCGGAGCGCGGTACGGCAGCTCTCTTTCACCGACGCGCTCCCTCGGCTGCGGGTCGAGATCGGGAAGGTCGCCGATCGCGTCACGGAGGCTGTTGAAGCCCTCCTGTTTCGGCTGCCAGTCGAAGCGCTCGACATCGTTCCGGGCGAGCAGGATCAGCCGCTTCCGGTGCTGGGGAACACCGTAGTGCCAAGCATCGACGAGGCGGACCTGCGTGGCGTACCCGAGATCCTCCAAGCGCTGCTCGATGGTGCGCACGACGAAGAAGTCGTCACCGAGCCCCATGTCGGGCACGTTCTCCATCAGTACGGCGCGGGGCCGGACTTCCTCGACCACGTGCAGGTAGGAACGCCACAGCTCCTTACGGAGATCCTCCGGATCCCGATCGTGGTTGGCCACGAGATCCCGGATCTTGCTGCGTCCTGCACGACTGAAGGGCTGACAGGGAGGGCCGCCGGCGATCAGGTCGATGTCTACGCCCTTCAGGAGCCCTACCAGGCGGTCGCGCTCTTCAGGGTTGCCGAGGTCCATGTGGAGGCTCATGCCCGGAAAATTCGCCGCGTGGGTCTCCAGCGCACGCTCGTCGAAGTCGACAGCGGCTGCGACCGTCCACCCCGCCTGCTTCACGCCGAAGCTCAGCCCACCGGCCCCGGAGAAGAGGTCGACCGCCAGCCTCTTGCCTTTACCGTGGATCTTCAGCCATTTCCGGAAGTCCTCCGGAGAGCAGTTCTCCTCGTGGGGTTCAAGCGGGAGGTAGTCGCTCCGCTCCAGGGGGTAGTCGTACTTCCCCTTCTCCACAGCACAACCCTCCATACACACGACATGAATGAGCACCAGGAGATCACGGACCTGCCTGCGGAGGCAATCATTCCGGCTCCCCTGGATCTCTGGATCACCCAGCCTTCACCTGCTCTGACCCGTCTGACGCCCATATGGTCGGCACGGCACGCGGCCGGTTTCCGAGGCGGTCTCCTGGTGCATCCTGAGATGATCGATCGTACGGGACGCCACTGACACCTCCGCCAGTGGGCCGCATGCACAGCCATCCCATTACACCCCCGCTTATCCGTCTAACGAGGGCCCTTTCCAGAAGGCACGTTCGAAACAGTTCACCTTCGCGAGCGCGGCCGCTTGGGGCGACTTTCAGCCACTTCGGCGTCGAGGTACCCGGTGTGTCATCCATATGCACCGTTCGTCATTCGTGTCGGCTTATAGAGTTCTTTCCACGCCTGCTACGTCAACAGGCAGGGCGGACGGTGACCGAAAGCGGGGCTCAGGTGGACTCGGAGGACACGGAGGCGTACCTCCGGCCGCGCGCTCGGCTGATGAGCACCCTGGGCGAGGAGCTGATCAGCAACGAGCGGGTCGCGCTGACCGAACTGGTGAAGAACGCCTACGACGCCGACGCGAGTTTGGTCGTCATTCGGTTCAACGCTCCCCTCGAAGAGGGGGTCGGCTCCATTGAGGTCTGGGATGACGGACACGGCATGTCACCGGACACCGTCCGCGGCACCTGGATGGAGATCGCGACTCCCCATCGACACCGGCGCCCCCGCAGCGAAGGGCGCGGACGACGGGTGCTCGGGGCCAAGGGCATCGGGAGGTTCTCCGCCGCTCGTCTGGCGCTCGTGACCTCACTGGTGACGTGTCGTGGTGACGGCGAAGAGGTGACTCTGCGGCTCGACTGGGGCAGGTTCTCCGACGAGGACGCCTTCCTGGACCAGGTTCCGGTCAACTGGTCGGTTCGGCCTACGAAGGTGTTCTCCACCGGCGGCGAGGCGGAGCAACTGTTCGAGGAGTTGGCCGGAGAGTTCCAGACGGGCGTGACCACAGAGCCGACACGGAACCCGCACGGGACAGTCGTACGCCTTGAAGGCCTTCGCCAGTTCTGGGGAGCGGAGTCCATCGAGACCCTGAAGCGGTCTCTCTCACGACTGCTCCCGCCTCCGCCCCCCGCGGAGCTGGCAGTACCGGACCAGCCGGAGTTCTCGATCTACATCGAGACTCCACCCGGCGAGCTGCGGCACTACTCGGGTTTCGTCAGTGCAAGCGAGGCTCTGGCACATCCTCACTACCGACTCGTCGGCACTGTGGACGCCGATGGACAGGCACACCTCACCCTCACCGCCATGGGTGTTGACGAGGAGGTCGTCATCCACGAAGACCTCCGGCAGGGCACGAATCTCCCTACCTGCGGCCCCGTGAAGCTGGACATCCGAACCTGGGACCTGGACAGCGGTTCGCTGCGCAGACTCCTCAAGATCGACCTCGGCGCTCAGAACATCAGCGAGGTGAGAAAGCTCATCCGGGGCAACAGCGGCGTCGCCCTGTACCGCGACGGGTTCCGGATCCAGCCTTTTGGAGAGACCGGATACGACTGGCTGGAGTTCGACCAGCGCCGCGTGAACAACCCCACCATGCGTTTCTCAAACAACCAGGTGGCAGGCTTCGTATACGTCTCTGCCGACGGGAACCCCGGCCTGCGGGACCGCTCCCACCGCGAAGGGCTGATCGACTCCCCGGAGTACGAGGAACTCAAGAGAGTCATGGTCCAGGCCGTGAGCAGGCTGGAGACATGGCGGTACAGACTTCGCCGCCCGGAGCCCCCCCAGTCTCCGGGCAGTCAGCCGCTGTTGCCCTCGGCGGAGGGAGGCGGACACGGAGTCTTCCAGAACTTCACCCTCGACCCACTCCGCGACGTGGTTAACCAGCGCTATCCGGACGACGCCGTGCTCGGACGTGCCCTGGACGAGGCCGCCGAGGCCATCAACGACAGTGTGCAGAAGGTCCAGGAGATCATCTCCCAGTTCTCCCGACTCGCCACGCTCGGAACTCTGGTGGATGTCGTGCTCCACGACGGCCGGGCCGCCCTGACACGTATCGCCTACGTGCTGCGGAGGCTGAACAAGTTGGCGAAGGGAACGAGCGAGCAGGATCCCGACCTCGGCGAGGCTCTCGGCAAGGTCCACACCGCCTTCAGCGCCCAGGAGAAGGCTCTCGACCGGCTGTTCACTCGAGTCGAACCCCTCAGCGGGCGCCAACGAGGCCGACCCAAGAACATCTCGCTGCACGAGGCCATCGACGAGGCGGTGTCCGTACACGAGGCGGAGCTCGCCAAGCAGGGCATCACGGTCACTGTCGGCGGAGACGACGTGACCGTGACAGCCGAGCCGAGCGACATCGCCCAAGTGATCCTCAATCTTGTCGGCAACGCGATCTACTGGCTGTCCACTCTCCCAGAGGGCGCTGACCGCTCCATCCTCATCACGACCGGGCGCACCTCCGACGGTGAGGTCGACATTGATGTCAGCGACAACGGTCCAGGTGTCAGGGAGGAGATCAAAGACATAATCTTCGACACCTACTTCAGCGACAAGCCCGACGGGATCGGATTGGGGCTGAGCATCGCCGGCAGCGTGGTCAAGGACTTCTACGACGGTGACCTGTACCTGGTCTCTCCAGGACCGCTCGCCGGGGCATGTTTCAGAGCACGTCTTCGAAGGAGAGTTGGGTGACAGAGGGGGACGCGGTGTTCCGGGTACTCGTCGTCGACGACGAGGAGGACATCGCAGGGGAACTCAAGGCCATGCTGGAGGAGGAGCTCAACGACTTGGGCTCCGTCTCCGTCGAGACGGAGCAGGACTTCGGCGAGGCCGAACTGATCCTCGGGAGAGAACAGATCGACCTGGTCGTTCTCGACGTCAGGGACTCGTCGCAGGGGCAGGGGATAGTCCCTGGTCTCGAGCGGCGAGGTCGGGACCTGTACGACAGGATCGCGAAGACTCGTTGGGTTCCGGTGATCTTCTGCACCAACGTCCCCGGACAGGTACAGGACCTCGTGGCGCCACCGCTCGTCCAGGTCGTGACGAAACACAGGCTGGACGAGGTCCAAGAAGCTGTGCGCATCGGACTGCAGTCCGGAGTCCCGTCGCTGACCCGTCGACTCGGCGATCTCGTGGACAGGGAGATCCGGGACTTCCTGCGGGACGTCATCGCTCCGAACTGGCCGGACATGGCCGAGGCCGACCAGCAGCAGATCGCTCCCCTGCTCGTACACCGGCTGGCTGCCTGGCTCAAGGAGAACGCGATCCGGGAGTTGGACGGTGCCCTCCACGGCGCCGACGGCGCCGTGGTCGGCCACTCGTCGGCCGCCCGGACCTACCTCAAGCCGCCCGTAACCCTGCACCTCACCGCAGCCGACCTCCTTCGTGATCCGGCGGGATCCTGGTGGCTGGTGCTCACCCCCGCCTGCGACCTGTATGAGGACCCTCCGACGCCCCAACCGGGTCGTTCGTTGCGGAAGGCGAAGGCCGAGTACGTTCGTGTCGCCAAGGCGGACCCGCTGTTCGAGACAGCACTCGTGGCCAAGTGGCGGGAGGACGAGACGAACAGGAACCGCGATGCTCTCCTGAGGGTGTTCCGGACGGACGACAACAGGTTCCAGCTTCTGCCGCAGTACCTGGAGATCCCGCACCTGTTGTTGGACAGGGAGAACGTGAAGTCCGTCCCTCTGGCCGAAGCCAGAGGTTGGGACCGTGTCGCCACCCTCGACAGCCCGTTCGCCGAAGCCACGCTGACTGCACACAGCCATGCCGTGGGGCGCATCGGAACCCCGGACCTGGTCTTCGAACAGCTCAAAATGGAGCTGGGCCTCGTCAAGAACAAGAAGCAGGTGCCACCTGCCCGGTCGTCAGGACGGGACGACGTCCTGCAGGCGTGACGCATGCCGTCCACTACGTACCGATCAGACCCATGCTCGCGTCATCTCCTCCGATTCCGCACCAACGGCGTGGGGACAACGCACCCGGTCCGTCCGATCTGATCGCCCTGAACTCGTCGATCCTCCGTGACGACCAACGAGGGTGCTTGGCTCGCCACTCAACCAGCGTCTTGTAGGCGTCCGTCGCTCGCTGGGGATCACCGCCGAATGCTCCGCCCTGATGGAGGGGCCACGCAGGGGTCAGTTCCTGTTCGACGGTGATTGCCAGGCCGTTCATATACCCCCAGCTGGACTCGATGAGGAATTCGCCCGCCCATGGGCGGGCGAAGGATTCAGGTCCCATGTCGAGAGCCATCATGGACACGAGGAATTCGAACCTGTTGCAGGCTTCCTGGTAGGTTCCGTCATCGGATTCAATCGGTCGGAGAGCCTCGCGCACGTCCTGCCGCAGCAAGCGGCTCTCCGGACTGGAGCACAAGGGCATCCAACCCACCCTGCGATTCCTGACCGGGACGGGACTGCTGACATCAGGCCCCGCCGGGTGGACGCCCACCGTCTCCGGCGTGCGCGTCGGGCAGCCGTGGGCCACCAACCGCGATGCGGCCAGGACGATTTTCGGTGAGGTCTGGCGCGAGTCCTGGGTGTATCGCCTGCTGGTCCACTCCTCCGTACGCCCCGGAGTCCCATTCAGCGCAGAAGAGGTCGCCAAGGCCATGAGGCCCTATCCGACCTCCACGCTGACTCCCTGGGTGCACTTGGTGGACTGGCTTGAGCTCGCACGGTATGTCGAGCGCGACAGTGACGGGAGCCTGCGCTTGGCGAGGGCCCTGAGCCAGGATGTCGAAGCGGCCGCCCCCGATACGGAGCAGGACAAGCCGTCGGCGCCGACGCCCGATCCGGTCGGCCCGTCCGTCGGGCTTGTCCTGCCGGTGAACATGGACCAACTCACGCACCTGACTGCCGAGGACTACGGCGCGGTCATGCGGTCTCTCGCGACGATCTACGAGGTGCTCTCCCGCCAGCGGACCTGACACCCCGCTGCCGTCGGCCTGCGGGCCACCTTTCCCGCATCACCTTTTTGCGCGTGAGCGTTTGCGTACTGGAAGTTCCCCTCCAAGGCTGGTGTGAACTTGCACCACCAGAGAGGGTTACTGCCGCATGCCCGTCCCGCGCGCGCCCAGATCCGACCGAGCCATGCCCGACGGCCCCAGCGCGCTCGCGACCGACTCCGCGGACGTGACGCTGGCGCACGCCGTCGAGCAGACCGTCACCCTTTGGACCGCCATGACCTCCCAGGGACAGATGTCCCCGCAGACCAACCGCTCCTTCGGGCAACTCCTGGTGCGCTATCAGCGCTACGCCGAGGCCCGCGGAGTCATCCTCCTCGACGACGTCACTGTCGACTTCGCCGAAGACTTCGTGTTCGCCCAGGGGCGTACCCGCCAAAGAATCGGCGAATCGGCCACGGCGACCCAACACCAGCGCCGCGCCGTCCTGCGCTCCTTCTACCGCACGCTGCGCGAACTCGGCCTCACCGATGCCGACCCCACCCGGGACATGGTCCTGCCCGAACGCGCCAGGACCCTGATCCGGCCGCTCGCCGAAGATGAGGCCGTAGCCCTGCGCCACGCCGCCGAGTACGTGACACGGCCCAGCCGACACGCCGCAGCAGCAGCCCTAGCCCTGGCGGGCGGGCACACCGGCGAGATCGGTCATATCCGCATCCGTGACGTCGACCAGAGCGGCGAAGCGGTGTGGATGCACGGCTCCACCCGCACCGACGCGCGGTGGTGCCCGCTCGACCCATGGGCACTGCGCATCCTGCTGAGCAGGGCCGCCTTCGTCGCCCGACAGCAGCGCACGCCCGAAGCCGTGTCCAATGCCCGGCTCGCCGTCTCCTCCGCTCCCACACCGGACGAGCAGTTGCAGGCCTGGGCCTGCGTCGCGCTGTCCGACCTCATCCGCCGCATCGGCCTAGGCGCGGACCCTCAGGTCAAACCGGCCTCCCTCACCGCCTACGCCGCGGTGCGGATCTTTGACGAGGCCGGAAGGATCGAGGACGTCGCCCGCGGGCTCGGGCTGCGCTCTCTGAATCGGGCCGCCGACATCGTGGGCTACGACTGGGCCCGCCCCGCGGCCAAAGGGCAGGCCGCCAGTGCCTGAGGACATCTTCGGAGACGCCCTCCCGCCTGCTCAGCGCACCCCGCGCAAGCGGGTCTTCAGCGACAAGGACCGCCGCACCCTTCACGAGCGGCTCACTGACTGCGCGCGCAACACCGATCTCTACGAGCTGGCCGAGACGCTCCCGCCACCAGGCAGGATCGGAAGGCCCCGTCACTACCCTGACGTCGCGTTCCTCTTTTTCCTCGCAGCCCGCAGTGTCCTGGCCTCGGCACGCCGCACCGCCGCACACCTCGAAAACCCAGAGGTGTGGACCATCTTCAAAACAGGGGCGCGCGCGGAACTCGGCGCTGCGGAGGTGGCCCGTCTCCCCGAAGCCGGGCCGACGCGCGCGCAGTGGCTCCGCGCCCAGCGACGGCTGCGCGAGCGATCCCATGAGCTCTGGGAGTCATACCGCGTTCTCGCCCTTGAGCAGGCACTCGAGCAAGGCATCTTCCCGGAGCACGAGACCCGGTCATGGAGCAGTCCGCAACGGCATCAGCTGATAGCCGCCGACGGCACGGTACTCAAATCGCCCACCCTGGCCCGAGCCAGCCAGAGCGTGGACATGACGACCGGCGAGATCCGCTACCACCGGGTCGACCCCGCCTCCGTCTCCCAAATGGAAGGGGGCGGCACCGAGGTCTTCGGCCCGAAATACGTCTTCTTCTCTGCCAGGAAGGACGAGAACTACCTGTCCCGTGTTTTCCTCGACTCACGATATGTACCCCACCTGCATCCCGGCGGCGAAGCAGCCGTCGCCGTCGAGGGCGTCATCGACATCATGTCTGCGGCTCCCGGCTCCATGGGAACCCTCTACGACGGCGCCATGCGGGGCGTTCACCGGGATGCCATCGCACGCTACGGCGGCCTCGTCATCAACAAACAGCACAAAGGAAACGAACCACAATTCTATGAATCATTGCGCCGCGGTCGCTGCACTCACGAATTGTGGGCCGCCGACGGACGGGTCGCGGAGAAGGTCCACTTCGCGGACGGAACAGCCGAGCTCGTTCCTGTGCCGATCAAGAGGCTGGAGCGACGCGGGGTCCGGACGTTCCGCTGGTACCACGTGCTGGCCATCCCGTGCCGCCATGGCCTCCACGAATACAGAGTCGGCGTCGGCACGACAAGCCGCAAGGACGAACGGCCACCCGGTGAAAGCGACGAGGAGCGCGGCTTCCACCGCGCCGAGCACCTGCAGCAGATCCCGGAATTCACCCGTACCCACCAGCTCGTCTATCCCTACCGCAGCGACGCCGAGTCAGGCCACGCGCAACTCGACGCCTCCCTGTGGAACGGACGCCTCATCTCCTACGGTGTCGAGGCCCAGCAACTCCTGACCCTCGGGTTCGTCCTCGCACAGAACTCCACCAGCCGTGCGCTGCACGAGGAAGGAGCCTCCATGCTCAGGCCCACGGCCTGACGCCGGCACCCAGCCTCCAGACACCAGCGCCCGCCCGAGCCCCGATCCGGTACCCTGTTGATCGAGCGCTCTTGGCGGGCGCTGCGGCGTGTCACGCGGTCTACCGCGCACCTCATCACCGCAGCATCATGATCCAGACGCTCAGGGCTTGACCGGGAGACCAGGGCACGATCTGTTCACGAGTTCCGTGCAAGGTTTCGCACAAGCCCCGCCTTCGTAGCTCAGGGGATAGAGCACCGCTCTCCTAAAGCGGGTGTCGCAGGTTCGAATCCTGCCGGGGGCACAACGCATTACCGCTCTGACCTGGGGTTTCTCCCCCAGGTGGGCACCTTATTCGGCCTCGGACCTCTCGTCCGGGGCCGTTCGCGTGAGCGGTGCTTGAGCGGGCGGGGAGTTGGGCTTTCCGGCCTCGCGGCTGCGCTTCGGTGTCGTGCGGTGCCTTCGGGGAACGCATTTCTCCGGGGCTGCGTTACCGGCACCGTGGCTGGAACCGGGCCGACCCGGTCGACGACGCCCTCGCCGCGCTCGGCGAGCTGAGGCGGGTCCACGGGGCGGTGCCTGTCGTGCTGGTCGGCCATTCGACGGGAGGCAGAGCCGCGCTTCGGGCATCCGCGCATCCACAGGTTCAGGGCGTTCTGGCGCTCGCTCCGTGGTTGCCCGCCGACGAGCCGAATGATCACCCGCGGGGCAGGCGGATCGTGCTGACGCACGGCGACCGGGACCGTGTGACCAGCGCCCCGTGCGTCCGTCGCGTACGTCGAGCGCGCCCGGGACGCCGGTGCGTGTGCCGGCGCGGTGCTGGTGGAAGGCGGGGATCACGCGATGGTGCGCCGCTCAGGTCTCTGGCACCGGGTGTGGCCGAGATCGTCGGGGATCTGGCCCACCGGGGCGGGAAGCGGACGGGACTAGGGTCTTTCGCTTGGATCTGGCTGGATGAGGGAGCGCCCGCCGCGGCAGCGGCTGGTGTCCGCGTGGTGCCGTGGATCGCAAGGCGGAGGAGGGAGCCCACGCGGAGCGTGGGCGACCGAC